>JANOJM010000224.1:0-12628 GCA_031418735.1 Nitrospiraceae bacterium
GCCCGCCTTCGCATGACGCCGGACGATATCAAGGAGATGGCCGACCGTCTTCGAATGATTGCGGATCTTCCCGATCCGGTCGGCGCCGTCACGTCGCGATCGGAACGGCCTGACGGGTTGCAAATCAGTCGTGTCCGCGTCCCGATCGGAGTGATCGGCGTCGTATCGGAACTGGGCCCGCTCATTACGGTCGAGTCGATCGCTCTTTGCTTCAAATCGGGCAATCTCTGTGTCTTTCGTGGCGCGCCTGAATGGAGCCTGACGCAGCAGGTTATCGGGGCAGGACTGCACGAAGCTGCGGAACAGAATGGGGTGCCGTTCGGCGCATGGATCATCATCGACCGTCCTGAAAAAGAAGTGGCAGTCGAGCTGATCCGATCCGGCAAAAGTCTCGATGCGATTATTCCTCGTGGCGGGGCCGCACTTCGCAAAGCCGTGGTTGAGCAGGCGAAGATGCCGGTGCTGTGCAATGACGGGGGGATCACGCATATGTACGTGGATGCCGACACCGATATGCCGATGGCTCAAAACGTGGCGATTAGTTCAAAAGTGCAGAAAGCCATGGCCTCGAACTCGCTCGACACACTGCTCGTCGAGCAGGTCATTGGGCGGCAGTTTTTGCCTCCGCTGGTCAACCGCATGCTCCAAGAATTTAAGATCGAAGTGCGAGCCTGTCCGAAGACCATGGCGCTCATGGGGCAAATGGCGATGACCGGACATGCTTCGATTATTCCGGCAAAGGAAGAGGATTGGCATACCCAGTTTCAGTCGCCCGTATTGGCCGTTAAAATGGTTGCGGACATCGACGAAGCCTTGGCGCACATCGTGGCGCACGGACCTTGTCTCACCGCTGTCATCGCAACCACGAGTTATGAGTCCGCCCTGCGCTTTACCCGCGAAGTGGATGCCAGCGCGGTGTTCGTCAATGCGTCGTCCCGGCTCAATGCCGGTGACAGCTATGGGATGGGCGCCGATATCGGACTCAATGGTTCGCGTCTCCATGCGAAGGGCCCGATCGGCCTTGAGCAATTGACCTGCGAAAAATATATCGCATTCGGTTCAGGCCAGCTACGCTACCCGCATCCGGTGCCGGAGGCGTATTTCGACGCGATCATGCTGAAAAGGCCGTAGGCGCCTGCTGAAAACGCTCTCCAGCTTCGTTCTCAGTCGTTCGAACTACTCAACGTACCCTCACCGCGTACGCCTCGTGCTTCGAACTCCTTGCGGCCTCGCTGGAAAACGTTTTGAGCAGGCGTGCCGAGATCTCATCAATGACCAATGACTCACTCATGCAATCGCTCCATGCACATCTGGCTTGGTGGGGCCTCAAGCGGTTCACGTCTGACGAGGCCTATTTTCAGTGGCAGCGGGAGACTCTCTCACCCGCTGAGATTGCAACATTGCTTCGGGACGTGGAGCAGAAGCGTCGCGGATCCTCCGCCGACGAGGTCTCATTTTACGATGCCACCGCCGGTTCGAATATCCTGCCGGTTCTTCATAGCCAACAGTACGACTATTATCTGGCCATCGGTCCGCGCGTGTCAGCGCACATCGGTAAAGCCCGGTCGATACAGTCCGTATTAGACGTAGGCTGCGGGGCCGGTATCCTGACGACATTCTATGCGAAGGAGCATCCAGACAGAAGGTTCGTGGGGATCGATCGTTCCTCTGCCTCGATTGCGCGCGCAACTGAACAAGCGAAGGCGCTTGGTTTGACCAACGTGCAGTTTGAATGTCTCGATCTGGAGCATATGACTCCCACGAATTTTTCTGATCTGGTCCTGGCGACGCATGTCCTTGTTCAGGCTGAACAGGATCCAGGTGTGCCCAGTCGCAGTTGGAACACCTTTGAGCGTGC
The DNA here is from genome assembly GCA_031418735.1 of Nitrospiraceae bacterium. Classification (GTDB taxonomy): domain Bacteria; phylum Nitrospirota; class Nitrospiria; order Nitrospirales; family Nitrospiraceae; genus Palsa-1315. Next base: position 1,859 of record JANOJM010000224.1, read on the forward strand.
CGGCGAGCGTGAGCTGCAAGCAGACTTCGAGCGGCGAACGGGGATTGGTGCCAGGCTGGATCGCCTGAACGTGCTGCTTTCTGCACAGGGGCGGATGATCCTGTTTGAGAAGACTCGTCAGCTGGCAAGGCGCGTTCCGCTGCAGCGGGCTTTGGCGGCACGGGGTCTTGGCCTGATCGAGCGGCCGGAGTTGATTCGATACCGTCTAGTCGAGGAAGTGGTGGACGATGGACCTTTTTATGTCGTAGGGAGGGGAGCGTCGGAGCAGTTTCACTGGGATGATTCGCCGGAGCCGGACGAAGGCCCTCCATTTGATCGAACGAAGCTACCAGCTGGTTCAGCCGATCCTGACCTGCCGCTCTATGAAAACCATTGGCCTTCCGCACAGCGCGTCTGGGAACAGCTGCGCAATAAGCGCCTTCTCAAAGAGACCACGCGCCAGGAATCAGATGGCCGTCAGCTGCATGTCGAACTCGGCCAAGCGGAGGAGGGGGTCTATCTCTATTTCGCCAACACCTTGGATCAACGACAGTTGGTGCTTGTCGAACCGGCCCGTAAGGCCATGCTGGAGTCCTATTATCAGGAGATTGTGGATGGCACGTTAGGCTAGGAACCGGTAGGACGATCCGTGCGAGAGCCATTCTTGATGGCAAGCACGATGAGATCTTTTTCTCGAATCACGTAGAGAATCCGATAGTCACCCTCGCGAATTCGATAGAGATGGTCTAGGCCCTCAAGCTTCGTGGCGCCAGGGGGGCGAGGGCTAGAGCGGAGTGCATGGAGGCGTTTTACGAAAAGCTTTCGAAGTGGTTTTTCGAATCCATAGAGCTGCTGCTCGGCAGCAGGCGCCAGGTAAATTGTCGAGATTGTCGGGCGCAATCAGAGCCCCAAATCTTTCAAAACGGCATCGAATGATTGAGCGCCTTTCTTGTTGGCCTGGGCCAAGGCGGTACGGGCGTCGATGAGATCGACACGATCTTCCAGGGCTTCCAGGAGTCGCAGGTCATCGATGGGTATCACCGCGGCGACTGCCCGGCCCCGCCGGCGCAATAGCACACGTTCGTTGCCGAATGCCGCGCGGTTGATCGCATCGGCAAATCCCTCTCGCTCCTTATTTCCTTTCTGATTCCCCATCAGCGCACCTCCACCGACAGTGTTGGGTCAGCCGGACGGACAGATCGTTCGACCGGTGCAAGCTGTACAGGGGGTAGGCGGTAAAGTCAATTGACGAGAGAACGTCACATGCCCATTCCATTTTTCCTGTAATTGGGGTATGAAGTGGGGCGGCAATTGCGTCGCGGTGTAACATTACTCATCCACACAACAGAGGAGATACTCAATGGCCAAGGGCATGACACAGAAGAAGATGACCAAGAAGCAGCCAGCCAAGTCGTTGAAGGAAAAGCGCGCCGATAAGATTGCCAAGAAGAAGGGCTAAGACAGTCCACGCTTCTGTCGTGCGGACTCAAGCGACACCCACTGCGCCCATCGACGTGCGTCAGCAGCAAGCAACGTACGTTGATGGCCGCGCTCTGGGGGCTTTACCCAACCTGTCCAGTTGTCTGGTTACGCGCTGGCTCTGTAAGAGTCGTGCCGTCTAGCAGGATGCTGAAAAAGTCCGCCAGCGGCGTTCTCTCTTCGCTCAGAGGCTCAACGTACCGAAGCGTACGCCTCGCCTCTTCGCTCGTTGCGGCCTTGCTGGACGGCCATTTTGAGCATCCTGAGGTATTGTGGCAGCAACGGCATTCGGTGAGATTTCAGCGGAATTTTATGTATACACCGAGTTTTTCGCAGCCTGTTAATGCGAATTTCATCTCATCTGCAGCGATGATCAGACTGTGGCAGTGGTGTCTTTGGTACTGAACCCTGTCTTTGAGACCATGATCGGTGAGGCTCCCGCCTCCTTCAGTTTATTTCCCAACTCGGACGATAGGAGAGTCTGAGGGAGATCTTCGGTGGTCTGATCGAGGAGAAAGTCGAACCCGATGACAACATAGTGGAGGGGGTGACCCTGCGGCCCATCGACACGGAAGACCTGTGCGCGGCTGGTTCCTTCCGGGAAATCGGTGATGTGGTGTTTGGGAAACTGCTGACGTAGGTAGAGGCGGATCGCGTCGAACTTCGCTATGTTGCTCATATGTTTCTTATGAATCTTTCCCGGCATCTCTTATTCAAGGAGCCACCGTGACGGGTTTTTCCTGGGTGCTCACAGCAGGAGTAGGCGTAGTATACGCGTTCTGCCTTTGTAAGTCAGGAGGCGAGATAGATTCGTCGAGGCGACGTCCTGGTCACTTCTTCCGATACACGTTCAATCCGATCTTCTCCTCGCGGTTTGGAATGGTCACATTTCCTTCTGTTGAGGCAATGATGATCGTTTTCCCTGATGCAGAGGGCCCAAACTCTTTGGACAGATCTACTTTGATCGTCAACATGGTTCCTTCGACGGTCACTTCTACGTTCTTCATGATGGTGGCCTTTCAGTGGAGCCCCACGGCTTTAGCCTATTCCGCCGAAGCAGCTTCGGCTGCGTAGGCTGGACAGCCGTGGCCCCTTTTGTGTTTTCGGCGGAACCCGCCGAGCCTACTCCGCCGTAGTAGCCGACAAGGCTACGAAGGCTGGAAGCATGTCCTCCTTCGCCAAGGCTTCGGAGGACACCCGCTGTGCATTCCTCCATGGCTTCATCCGCCCTCCGTAGCAGCCTACTGCGGAGGACGGGCAACCGTGGCTTCCTGCGTAGGCGGGTGATGGAGGGAGCGTGAGGACGCTCTGCCAGAATAATGATGCACCTGTACCGTGAGCAGAGGAGGAAGTCAACCCACCGCCCCTTCCTCACCCTCCAGCGAAGACAGGCCGAAAACCGGCGTTGGTCAGGATACGGGCGACGAGCTCGCGTTGATCGCCCTGAATTTCGATCCGCCCTTCCTTCACCGTACCCCCGGCGCCACAGGCTTTCTGCATCTCCTTGGCGAGGGTCTCTTTTTCGGCCAGACCGATGCCGGTGAAACCCGTGACGACTGTTACGGTCTTGCCGCCCCGATGTGCGGTCTGGCGAATGATATCCACTCGCCCACGGCTCTTTTTTCGTGCGAGGGGTATTGTGTTGCGTGGAGCGACTTCAGGCTGCACCTCTGGAGCCAGTGGCAGACCTGCATTTTTCAATTCTGCGAATGGGCTGGCCCAGGCGATCGGATTGCCATCGGTGGAAATGCGTTTTCTCTCTTTCATCGCTGCTTCTTTTCACTGCGGGCCTGGCAGGGCACCCGCTCGTTACGGTCTGAACTGGGTTGAAGCGTTTTTCAACATTGTCAATTCGATATGCGCGGTATGCTCTCCGTCCGCCATCCAAATCTGTCCTTCTTGAATGGTGCATTGCAACTGCATGCTGGGTTGCGCGAGTGTGGTCAAGGCACGGCTCCCATCCAGGGGCAGATTTATCACAGTCAGATTATTCAACCGATCGAGTGTGGCCAAGTTTTTCTCCCACCATTGGTCGGCGCCACGTCCGCCGTAGGTATAGAGGCAGACCTGTTTTGCGCGCCCGCAAGCGCGGCGAACGGTTTTCTCTTCCGGCTGGCCCACCTCAATCCAGAGGTCGATGGCTCCCGTCAAATCCTTCTGCCAGAGCGCCGGCTCTTCTTCGGTGCTCAGTCCACGGCCAAACGACAAGGCTTCATGGGCGTGCAGCGCAAAGGCCAGTAACCGCACCATCATACGCTCGTCGGTTTCAGACGGATGACGCGCCAGAGTGAGTGTGTGCTCCTCATAGTAATGGCGGTCCATGTCGGAGACCTGCAGGGTCGCTTTGTATATGGTGGCGTTCGAAGCCATGGAGTTCTGGTTCCCTGATTCCTGAAAGATTCGGGTGGATAAAGCCTACAGCGGTCGCTTACACGTCTTTATATGCGATGTACCAGCCTTCGACCCGTTCCCGCGCCCAGGGTGTTTTCCGGAGAAACGTGAGGCTGGATTTCACGCTCGGATCATGGAGAAAACAGCGGATGGGAACCCGGCGTCCCATCTCGGCCCAGCCATAGCGTTCGACCAGTTCCTTGATGATGGTTTCCAGTGTGATCCCGTGCAGCGGATCGCGAGGATGAGCGGAACTCATGAGTGTATGGCGAATGGCATATGGATAATGGCTGAAGATAAATGGCTTATAGCGTTTAGCATATTGCACGAACGAGGAGGCACGGGTCTATAGTTCTTGGGTGGGAGGAAGAGCGCATGGCTAATGGCTTATGGCTGACGGCACAAGGGCGAGGAGACCCGATGGTCTGTCTGCTCTTTCCGGTCGATCTGGTAAAACCAGATAGACAAGACAAACCTCCGTAACCAGAAAGACTAGACGCTCGGCTATGTCTTCCGCTTGAGCAAGTCCTGGAGTTTGGCAAAGGGTGTGAAGGTCGAGGGTTGATCTTGCTCTCGGTCAGGCGCCGGCTCGTCGGATGGGTGGGGCACCTGATGCCGCTGGTGCTCATTATCGTGGCAGTAGAGACAGAGTAACTCCCAGTTGCTCCCGTCGGGCGGGTTATTATCGTGGTTGTGGTCTTTGTGATGGACGGTGAGCTGGCTCAGCTTCTTGCCGTCAAATTCGCGCCCGCAGTGGCCACAGATCCACGGAAACATCTTGAGCGCGCGCTCTCGATAGGTCTGTTGTAGCTTCGCTTGGGTGTCCCGTGCCATGCGAGCCTCGGGAAAGAAGGTGAAGTCTAGCAGGATGCTCAAACTGGTTTGTTTTGTTTATCTGGTCTGTCTGGCATAACCAAACAAACGAGACAAACCAAATAAACCAAATAACAGTCTTCTTCAGCTGACGGACTTTTTCAGCATCCCGCTATATGAGCTGTGTGCAGGGCCAGGAAAATATCCTGATCGCTGGTTTGACCCATCCTGCATGCTGCGCCTCTGCAATCCAGGTCTTGACCGCCTCTGCGACCTTGTCGCGTTGAACTGGTTCGATCGAGACCAGGATTACACTGTTTCCCCCTGCATAGAAGGATGACCCCTTCGTCGATCCTGATTCTCCCATCCCGGCTGTTTCTGGAAATTCAGTGTAAGCGGTGACTCCGGACACCCGCAATAATTCATATACGCGTTCTTTCAGTGCAGTACGAAACACGATCATCAACATGTCCATGGGTAATCTCGAAAAATGTGTTCGGCAACTATAGCAGGTTCCCAATCGATCTTGGAAGGCGTGGGTGAGAGCCGCCAGGGAACTAGGGTGTTTTTGGCTTCCGTTCCCGCGCCCGCTTCTGTGCCTCGGCGATCTGGGCCGGCGTCATCTGTTTGGCGAGATCATGACGATAGACAGCCGCGCCTAGATGTCCATTTTCTGCCGCCAGGCTGTACCACATGTGCGCCTGAACCAAGTCTACGGGGCCGCCTTGGCCGAAGGAGGACTGCAGGCCGAGGTAGAGCTGCGCCTTTGCATCCCCCTGAGCGGCGGATTTCTCGTACCACTGCCGTGCTTTCGCGTAATCCCGTGGGACGCCGTCTCCATTTTCATAGGATAAACCGAGGTAGAACTGCGCACTGGCGTCTCCCTGTTCGGCAAGTGGTCGCCACTCTCGCAAGGCTGTTGCGAAGTCTCCACGGTTATAGGCATCCATTGCTGTTTTGAAGTCTGCCCACGCAGGTACGACGAAACAGACAATCGACAGCACAAGGGCGAAGGGAAATCGAAGCGACATGGAGCGATTCCACCAGACGCCTTCGCCCTGGAATGGCGCAGCATTGCATGTGACGAAGCAGCGTACGGGGATGTGACTTGGGGGTTGAGTCGAGAAGGACATGCGGGTTTATTCTAGGAGGGGCATGAGGAAACTGCAAGGCGGAGCGCTGGAGTTGTATCCGAGACGGTCGATGCTTATTTGGGTTTTGGTTTCCACTCCCGCGCCAGTTTTTTCGCTTCGGCTAGCTGGTCAGAGGTCATCCGTGCGGCAAGCTCATCCCGCATGATGGCCCCAGACTGTCCTCCATTCGCTGCGCCCAACTTGTACCACATGTAGGCCTGGACATAGTCCTTCTGCACCCCGTCCCCACGCTCATACAGGAGGCCAAGTCTTCTTTGCGCGAAGTCGTTTCCTTTCTCTGCCGACCGGCGATACCAGCGCACTGCCATCTTGAAATCTTGCGGACCACCCCGTGCATAGTCATACAGGCTCCCCAAGCTAGCCTGGGCCTCCGCATGTTCTTGGACGGCGGCCTTCTCATACCACTGCCGCGCTTGGGCATCGTCCTTTGGAACGCCCTGGCCATTAGCATAGAGCAGACCGAGATGGTATTGCGCGGCGGCCTGTCCCTGCTTCGCCAGCGGTTGCCATTCACGCAAAGCCGTGGCGTAGTCGCCCTGCTGATAGGCCTTCTCGCCTGCTTTGAAGTCTGCCCATGCAGGTGTGGTGAGACAGACGATCGAGAGCACAAGGGCAATGATGGAGGGGGGTAAACAGAGCAGCGGAAGTTTTTTCTCATGACACGAGCGGCGAAGCATGGCGGATCTTTTATCGAAACCGTCGGGATCCTGTCAAGAAAAGATTTCCAGCTCCATTTGTCTCTTTCTGTCTTGCCTCGCTGGTCTCTCGAACCAAATAACCAGACAAACCAAATCCCGGCCCGGCGCTTAGCTGACAACCGCAACTTGTCTGATGGTAAAAGTTCCCACGCCTCGTGTGATGGTAATCTTTCCCGTCCGGCTTAAGCGAGAGATCTCGTTGTAGATGTCGCTCGCGTTGAACTCAGGAGAGCGCGCCACTAAGGCGTCGAATTCGCACTCTTGAGCGCCTTGGAGCAGTTCAAGGATGCGGTCGGTAATGGGCCTCTGCGTTGACATGTGGGTCCCTCCTTACCGCGATGTGATCGTCTTGGGATAGTGTGCGGAGTGCGGTATCGGCGTTGGAGCGGCGGAGACTGGAGAATCGGTCGCGTTAGGAAGGGTAATGAAGCGCGAGAGATGAGACAGTCGGCGTGGCTGAAACGCCTTTTGAGTGATGCTACGCGCTCAGAGACCGCTCAGTCAAGCAGTCGCAAGGAGGGGTAAAGGGTGGAGGGAGGAATGCTCAATATTTAATGGTTAATGTTGAATGTTTCTGACGGGTGACGAATAACGCCTGACAAACTAATTCAACGATGCGGGTTAAAACGAGGCAACCAATGATTGCACGAGACAAAACAGGCTCATCGCAAAAGAGCCGTAGGCTGTCAGATAAGCAAAGGTGCGAACATGTTGAGGCCCCCAAATCATCTTGACGACCGTGGGAAAGTAGATCACCGATGTCCACTCTGGTGGATCGGTGATCCAGCGCCACTGCTGTCTGAGTCCGTAGGCCAAGACTGCGCCATATATGACGCCGCCTGCGCAGACTAAAATCTCCATAATCTCAACAGAGCCAGCTTCTTCCATTCTGTTTCCCCGCACAGTGACGGTACCAGGGCATTCTACTTTTTCTGGCTTGGTTGGTCTACGGCAGGGCCGTGGTGTGATGGGTTCGAGGAAGTGAGGGTGAGGCGTAAGGGAGACCCTGCGAGTCTATGTCCGATGGCATGTGTTATGCCTATGACTATCCCGAAAAAATAGGATAATTCCCGTTGACATATTCTGTTGAAGAGGAGTAATGATGAAACTGTTCGCACACTGGTTGATGTATTGTGAGATGCAGAGTGTGCGACTCCGCATATTCCCATCGAATCACTCCGAACCAAGGAGGAGGTGTAGATGGCAGACCTTAGTCCACCGGATCACAACGGCCCGTCGAGTTAAGGGCGAGGCTCCTCGTCAGTCATAGCTAGTCGGTTCTCCATTGGCTATCGCTTTCCCGCGTTAGGGAAACACATACCGATGAACCACCATTGTGGAGAACCATAATAAATAGGCGAGAGGAGTATCAAACGTCTGGAATCTAGTCACATCGTTCCTGACGTGTCGCGTGTCAGCCCAATCCTCGCACGGGTCTTCAGGATCAGCACACAAAAGATACCATCGGCGTCCTAAGCGCCACACGCGGGCGACCTCCCACCTAGTGTAGGGTCGCCCGTGCTGTTTCCAGCGTGTACAAGGGAGTCGATCTTTCGCTGTTCACGACTGCTCAGGTCGTGGCAGTGGGGGTCAGAGACGGATGGAGAAAGATTGCTGAAACATCACGAGCCGCGCAACGTCGGTGCAGTGAGGGGTAAGGGGTGAGCAGCAAAGGGTCGGAGGAGGATGGACTAAGAATGCCGGAGCGCCACGAAAGGGTGTCGTTATTTCCCCGCGCCCTCATAAGGCAATGCTCATGTATCGAGACGATCAACGTCGCCCATCATACCAAACTGACAGTTGATTCTTATCTTGCAATGTTCGGCGTGGATGGAGAATGACCCGTAGGATCTGACCGGCGATCTCTCCCACGGAGTAAAGTGCCACCTTGCGGGCTGATGTCTCCAGCGGATGCTGTGTCAAGATGGTGAATTGGAGGCCGCGTTGCCGCCCCCAACGCTTGAGCTGCTTACTCAAGCGTATTTCCTCGGCAGCGTAGAGCTCTTGGGTGAAACCACCGACATCGCGAAACGCATCGCTGCGACAGACAAGCATTGCACCCGACGCCCAGTGAAACAGAATCGACGCGCCCATCCACAATTGCAAGATCGAGTTCGCCCACCATGGTATTCCTTGCATGCGGAGTGTGCAGCCACAACCGACACTCCTACCGTCTTCAATCGCCCGCAAGATATCGGCAAGCAATCCTGGGTTTAAGACACTGTCGGCGTCCAGAAACAGCAACCAATCTCCTGTCGCCTCAGCTGCGCCGGTATTGCGTGCTCGACCGATTTGATTGATCGGCTCAAACACAACGTGAGCCCCTGCCTGCCTTGCCAGAGTAGCCGTGTTGTCGGTCGAATTATTGTCGACCATAATAATTTCTGATGTGAAACCAGACGTAAGGTTGGCTGCGAGAGAGGTAGCAATAGATTGCAGACAGCGTTCTATCAGACGCTCTTCATTGAAAGCTGGAATGACAATTGAGAGATGCAAGGGAAAATGGATTCCGGTTTTTGGAGTCAACACGTATCTATCTCGTCCGTTGAGCCGCACAGACAGGATAGACCGGAAGGATTAAACAAACCAGATGTACCAGATCCCTGCCCCGCGCCGCGAAATGTTGGATTGCAAGACCTGACCCCACTTCTATCTAGTTTATTTGGTCTATCTGGTTTGTCTCGTTCCCAACCAAACGAACCAAATAGACCAGACAGACCAGATCGGCCAGATCCCTGCCCCGCGCCGCGAAATGTTGGATTGCTAGGCCCTCAAAGCTTTGCGCCAGGCTCCTTAATCACGTCGACCTCGAATGACACGAACAAGAATCACTACGACCGCGATGACCAAGAGGGCATGAATGAATCCGCCCATGGTGTTCGAGGTGACAATACCCAGGAGCCAGAGGACAACCATAATGATCGCAATGGTCTCGAGCATGTTGCTTCTCCTTTTGCCATACCATGGCCCATCGTAAGTATAGCGGCCCAGTGCCGCCTCACCAATAAATCTTCTACGGGCTACCCGTGCAGCACAGCAAGGCAGTCTCAATAATCTGGTGCGGGCAAGTCTACTGCAAAGGCGGAAATGTATCCATTACTCCGGAGACGATGTGGGAGCACTGTGTGAAGGGAGGGCGATTCAGAGGCAGTCCAACTGGTTTATTTGGTCTATCTGGTCTTATCTCGTTTATTTCGTTCTCTGAACCAGACAAACCAAAGAAACCAAACAAACCAGATGAACCAGATCCTCGCCACGCGCCGGGGGATGGTCCATCACAAAAGACTCCCGATACCTATTCTTGTTGCGCGTCTAGGGAAGTCCTTTCGACACATCGGCGAATGTTTACTTCGCCAACGGATTGCCTGCCTTTTGCCATTCCTCAAGGCTCATTACCACAGCGGTTGTGTGAGTGAACCCAAGCTCCGCAAGAGATTGTGCCGCGAGCGATGCACGGTTGCCGCTCTGGCATTGGAGATATAAGGGCCTGTCCATCTCGGGTGTGGCAGGAAAGCCGACGTGCTTCCAGATTTGGAATTCGACGAGACCACGGGGAATGTTGATTGCGCCCGGCACATGCCCTGCGGCGTACTCATGGGGCTCACGCACGTCAACGATAAGGGCATCGCCCGGACTCGCGACGACTTTCCGATACTCCTCCAAGCCGATCGTCTTGACCTGCTTCTGCGCCACCTGAATCTTTTGCGTTACCACCGGCGGAAAGCTCTGCGCGAGAGCCATGGGTGGGACTGACAGCACCACACCGATCGCGATGACCAAGTAGGGTGTGAAGAACTGGTTCATGTCTACTTCCTCCTCTTGGGACTTGAAACAAGGCGCGCTCACATGCGACACGATGATGAGGACAGACGGGAGTCTACCCTGATCCTGCGAATTGCTCAAGGCGCGGCGGAGCGCTGAGAGGGGACAAGTCTGATCGAAGAAGTCCTCCACCACGCCATGCGAAATGTATGATTGCAAGACCTGACCCCTAATCTGTGCATCCATGATTGGCCACCTGTTGCTAACCACATTCTGGGAGCCTATGTGGTAGATTGAAAATTCCCCGAAGACGGAAGGTGCTATCTGGTGGTCTTCACCTATTGAAGGGTTTGAATGGAGGTCTTTTCACTTCTTTTGAGAAAGGGAGAATGCCGATGAGACGATCTACAACGCAACTAGCTGTCACGCTAGCCGGAGTCCTAGCCTTAGTCGCCACCACAGTGCTGCCGTTGCAACCGGTATTCGGCGAGGGC
>JANOJM010000225.1:0-8972 GCA_031418735.1 Nitrospiraceae bacterium
GGGAGTGCTTCGAGTCATCGACGGCGAGGATCACACGCCTCAGCTGTGGAAGCGGCTGTTTCACGACGAGGACGGAGCAGGGGGCGATCGACGCGATCTGCCGAGAGACGCTTCCCATCAAGAATCCACGGATGTCGCTCAGTCCGCGGGATCCGATGAGGATGAGATCGGCCTTCATCCGCCCCGCCTGTCGCACTATGGTCCGGGCGAGGGGACCATGGGTTAAGACCCGGTGGAGCATGGTGCGAGGGCCGGTCGCTGCCTGTCCGAGGGCAACTCGAGCTGATCTCTCTGCCTCATGGAGAAGGATGCCACCGGCCTTTTCCATGGCGGCCAGGGCGCGTTTCTCTGCCACAGGATTCCTGCCTCTATCCGCTCGGAGTGCCGACGGATCGATCACATGGAGCAGCGTCACATCCTCCGGCTCCCGTCCGGCGAGGGCTTCGAGTGCCTGTACTCCCCACTGTGAGCATTCAGACCCATCCACAGCACAAAGTATTCGCATGACAGACTCCCTTCCTCAATGACATTGATGGCCAATAGCTAGCGGTCAAATCCAGGTATCAGTTCTGCATTGTATGTGCCTGTGTTTGGGCGAGAGGCGCGGGGCCAGAGGCTAGGGGTGAAGACTTCCCGTCGAAAGCACGGCTCTTTCCTCTAGCCACTAGCCTCGCACCCCTGGCCTGGCCAGTTGGCACAATTTCGCGACGAACTATCAGGAACAATGTGGACTAGGGGTTTTGAAAAGAAATGGTATTCCTGTTCCTATGGATAGTGCGGCGTTTTGCAGCAGAGAGGAAAGTGCCACTGTGGTGATTGGCGTCAGTCCAACTTGTTTATTTGGTCTATTTGGTTTGTTTGGTTTTTGATTGAACCAGATAGACCAGAAAGACCGGACGGAGGAGGAAATACATGCCGACAAAGAAGAAGCCCAAGAAGACCAGGACAGGTACGAAGAAGGAGTTTGGCCTGATGACGGTCAAGCAGGTCATGCAGAAAATGGTGCAGTCCGCTCATCTCAAGACCAAAGGCGATGTCATCGCATCGATCATGATCGAGGGGTTCGGGGCCGTGCCGGTGGTAGACGCCAGGGATAAGCTGCTGGGCATCGTCAGTGAACATGATTTGCTGGCTGCATTGGACGAGGGGCACAAGCTTGGCGCCGTCTCCGCCAGTGAGATCATGACGTGTAACCCCTATTCGATCCACCCGGAAGCATTGCTCTCGACGCTGGTTCATGTGTTCAGAGCCAGCGATTTGATTCGCGTGCCGGTGGTGGATGCCAAAGACAAGCTCGTGGGCATCATTGCCAGGAGGGATGTTTTACGCGCGTATCTGGCAGCCGGTCGCGCGTGATGCTGAAAATGACCCCCGGCGTCGTTCTCAGTCGCTCGTCTCCCTGCAACGTACCGCAAGGGTACGCTTCAGTCGCCGAGCTCCCTGCGGCCTTGCTGGGATGTCATTTTGAGCATCCCGCTGGGATGAGATTCTGTTGCGCGGCAGGCTCCTAGATAGAAGATCAAAAGGGAGGATTCTATGCGACGAACGGAGTTTCTTGCGACGGCTTGCGACCCGAAGACTTTGACTGTGGGGCAGTTGATGCAGGACGCGGTCTTTACCTGTGGGACCAGGTCCGATGCCTTGACCATCAGCCGGCTGATGACCCAGCGAAACTTCGGCAGCCTGCCGGTAGTGGAAGAGGATCGGACCTTGGTCGGCCTTATCAGCGAGTATGATCTCCTCCAGGCAATGATCGAAGGCCGCGATCTGCGGAAGGTAATGGCCGTCGAACTGATGAGCACCCACCCGGTGACTGCCACTGAGGACATGAAGCTAGAGGAGGTCGCGAATCTGTTCCAGGATCGCTATATCACGCGGGTGCCTGTGGTTCGGAACGGCAAGCTCGTCGGGATCCTGGCGCGGCGGGATCTGGTGTTTGGGTACACCAAGGCATCTCAGTATTGGTCTTAATCGGCTGTTGAAAAAGCCCGCCAGCTTCGTTCTCGCATCGTTCAGACCCTCAACGTACCGCAAGGGTACGCCTCGGGCCTTCACTCGCTGCGGCCTTGCTGGACAGGCTTTTTGAACAGCCTGAAGGGCATTAGTCTATGATTCAACGCTGCATTGTTCGAAAGTGTATCGATCATGTTCACCGCTATGCCCTGGATATCCTGGAGTTCACTGATTGCCATCTCTCTGATGATGGTCCCGGTCTTTCCCGCCGTCTCTCAAGCTGATTCCCCCAAGAAGTATCGCGGTCCTTGCGAGATTCACTACCCCAGTGATGCCATGGTGGAGTGGACCTGCCGCGTCATCCCACCTGGTAAATCGATGGAGGCGATTTTTGGCGAGAACTGGGTGGACGTGGCGCGATTCAATCGGATCGATCGACGTCACGCTCGCCCTGGTCTTCCTATCAAAGTCCCGAGGCGGATCGAGGATCTGAAACTATTTTCTGCGCTCCCGTTGTTCTATCAAGCCGCAGAAGAGGATGAGCAATTCATTTTAATCGATTTGTCGGAACAGTTTCTCGGAGCCTATGAATTTGGAGCTCTCCGCTTCAAGTCTCCCATCGCCTCCGGGAATGGACTCAATGAAACACCGACGGGGGAGTTCCATCTGACGGCGGCCCGGCTGCAACATCAATCCAGCCTCTATACAATCGAAGGAACGGACAGACCATACCCGATGAATTACGCGCTCCGGTTCCATATCAATAGAGAAGGCGTGTCCTATTGGATTCATGGGCGGGACATGCCGGGCTATCCAGCCTCACACGGCTGCATCGGTCTCTACGATGAGTCGATGCAGAAAGAACAGTATGGGGGGCCGAAAGATCCGGAACTGTTCGACGCACAGAGATTGTTTATGTGGGTGTTAGGAAGTGAGCCGGAAGACGACCGTGTGATTCCTCTCCCTTATGGTCCGAGAGTTCACATCATCGGCCAGGCGCCCGGACATCGAGCACCCTAAATGACTGTGGCGCCGAAGGCGGAATTTGTGCCGTTAGCGAATCTGAGGCGGCTGATCAGGAGCGGGAAGCTCAAAGAGGAAACGCGTACCGGCGAGGTACATCTTATCTTGGGTGTCCACCTCAATGGGGCGTGTCCAACAGACTTCCACGAGTTTGGTGCTCTGCTCTTTCCTCACCTCGGAGGGCACCTGAATCCCAACTACCTGTTGGGTACCCACTACCGTTTGGTTTTTGCCGTCGCACAGGGCTCCGGGCGGCTGAGTTCCGATGGTAGTTTCGTCTGCTCATCCAGGCAGGCTGTATTGAGCTGGGGCTGCGTCAAGCCTGAGACTGAAGTCAGGTTGGCTCCATGTAACGTGGCACGGTGGAGATCTGCTGCGTTGAGTTGCGCACCGGTGAGATCGGCTCCGGATAAGTTGGCGCCTTGCAAGTTTGCTTCTTGGAGATTGGCCTGTGTAAGCGTGGCATGGCTGAAATTGGAGCCTCTCAAATCAGCTGCGACCAGATTGGCCGACTCCAGATTCGCGTTATTAAATTGCGCACGCTGGAGTGAGACCTTCGGCGCATAGACCCCGCTCAGGTCGGCTTTGTTGAAGATCGTGCCTGTTCCTCGTGCCCCGATCAGCACCGCGTGAGGCAGCCGCGCATCCCGAAAATCCGCCTGGTCGAGATTTGCATGGTAGAGAATTGCCATTCTGAGATTGGAAGACTGCAGATTTGTCTTCACGAGGCGCGCCCCCTCGAAGTTTACCCCCTCCAGATCGGCCTGTTGAAAGCTCGCCGATTGCAGATTCGTAAAGCGGAGATCGGCTCCGCGCAGTAGCGCGTCTCGCAGACTGGCTTTCGTCAAATTGGCTTCGTCCAGATAGGCTCCTTCCAGATCCGCTTCGACCAGACGAGCGCCGTCCAGTTGGGCCCCGTCGAGCAGGGCGCCTTGAAAGTTTGCGTGGTGCGCATTGACTTTGGTCAAGACCGTGCGGCGAAGATCGGCTCCCATCAGATCCGCTCCCGACAACGTCGCTTGATGGAGGTTGGCGCCGTAGAAATAGGTGTCCACGAAGTTGGCGTCGGTTAGGTCAGCTGAGGCGAGGTCCGCTCCCTCAAAATGGGCCCGCTCGAAAGTGGATTCCTGTAAATGGGCTCCGGTCAGGATGGCGTTATAGAGCGCCGCTTCATTACCAATCACACGGGAGAGATTGGCGTTCGACAATCGCGCATGCCGGAGATCGGCTCCCGTCAGGTTACTGTCTTTCAAGTCGGTTCTTGTGAAGTCGGCTCCCGAGAGACTCGCTTGTGACAAATTGCTTTTGTACAGATTTGCCTGGCGGAGGATCGCTCCTTCCAGCTGTGCTCGTTCCAGATTGGCTCCGGTAAGTTTTGCGTGACTCAAGTCTGCCTGGCACAGATCCGCGCGTTGATATCCAGGATTGTCACGCTGTTCAAGCCACTGTCCATGCGATGCCACAATCGCTTGCAGCTGCTTTGGCGGAACGGGTTTATTTTTGTACGGGCTCTCACAACGGGTGGGGTGATTGCTTGCCTGACTCGGTTCTGCTGCCTGGGCGATGGCCGGCAGGCTGCTGGCCAGCATTACGATCAACATGCTGTGGACGGCACAGATTCCGGTAGAGGTTCTGTTCATTGCGTGTCTCCTTGAAAAAAAGCACTTCGCAGGACGCTTTTAAAAGGGCCGTCCTTGTCGTTCGTGAAACGTAAAAGGTGAAAGGTTTTAGAGGAAGAGCCTTCGGCAATCCTACGTTTCACCTTTCACATTTCACGTCTCACGCGTACCAATCATCATATGCTGGCGGGCTTCTTAGCACCCTGTTACCGCCCCTGCTGGGATAACAGACGCACGTAGGACACCACATCCTGCATCTCTCCGTCCGTCAGCTGGCCTCGCCATGAATGCATGGGGCTGAAGACAACTCCGTGCTCAATGGTCCGCATCAGTTCTTCGTCGGATTTCAGAAAAGAGGAGAAACGATGGAAATTGGCCGGCGCCACCTTCAGAGCCTGCCCATCCGGTCCATCCCCCAATCCTCCGACACCGTGGCAGGATTGGCAATGGCGTTGATATACGGCTTTCCCACGTGTGGTATCGGACGGATAATCTTGTGCGTGGACGAGAGGAATACATAGTAGGCCGATGAGGCCCAAGCTCAGAGTGGCTATCATGCTCCGGGAGAAAATACGCATCATGCCTCCTAAACAGCTGCGGAAACCCTCTAGGGGTATATCCGGCATTGAAATATCCCTTTGCCATCGACCACAGGATTCGATCCTCCAGTATGCTCAAAATGACATCCCAGCAAGGCCGCAGGGAGCTCGGCGACTGAAGCGTACCCTTGGGGTACGTTGCAGGGAGACGGGCGACTGAGAACGACGCTGGGGGTCATTTTCAGCATACGGTTAACTTTTCTTGGTCGTGTGGGCCACAAACGGCGAATAGAGTTGCTGCATCTTGATGCTGCCACATTTCGGGCATGCCACTTTGGTGGATTCATGTTCCTTTAGGGTCAAGACCACCAACGATTCTTTCCCGCAGTCCAGACAGTTGTAGTCATACATCGGCATGAAGTACCTCCTCCTAGTAGGCTGAGGTTAAGGTCAAGGTTGAGGAAGACATAACATTTATCATCTGATTCTCCACCTTAGCCTGAGCCTTCCATTCACGTTGGCAGACTTTTTCAGTATCCTGCTAGAGTTCTGTGATGATGCGTCCGTCCTGCTTCGTTTTGCCCTCGCTCCATTCCGCGATGGCCTCAGCCAGTTCCGTGAGTCGTTGCGCCGCGCGGCCGAAGACTGTGTCGGGGGCGTACTCCCCCTCAAGCCCTCGTTCGCCCGCCGGTACGCCGGTGAGCAATTCGACGGCCTCTTCTATCCTGTTCACCCCATAGATCGTGAATTGACCGGACTCCACCGCCTCGACGACGTCACGCCGCAGGGCAAGGTGTTTGGTATTGCGGGTGGGAATAATGACGCCTTGTTTCCCGGTTAGTCCTCGCCGTATGCAGGACTCAAAGAATCCCTCGATCTTTTCATTCACGCCGCCGATCGGTTGCACTTCGCCCAGCTGGTTGATGGAGCCGGTCACGGCCAACCATTGACGGATAGGGAGATCGGCAAGGCTGGAGAGGATGGCAGCCAACTCACCCACTGCGGCGCTGTCACCCTCGACTTCAGAGTAGGTCTGCTCGAAGGTCAGTGAAGCGCTTAACGCAAAGGGATGAACTCCGGCAAACTTTCCAGTGAGGTATCCGGCGAGCGTCATCACACCCTTGCTATGGATGTTGCCCGCGAGTTCCGCTTCTCGTTGTATGTCGATTACCCCCTTGGTGCCGACGGAGGTGCGGGCCGTGATCCTGGTCGGGCGACCGAAGGCGTAATCGCCGAGTTGGTGTATGGAGAGCCCATTGACCTGGCCCACGACTTCCTTGTCCAGATCCACCATCAAAGTACCCTCTCGGATCTCGTCCTGGATCCACTGCTCCGCCAAATTCGACCGATGGCGCTTGTGAGCAACCGCCGCCTCGACATCCGTGCGTGTGACGAACGCGTGATTCTCCTTCCTGGCCCAGTAGCCTGCTTCCCGGATGAGGTCGCTGACCAGACTGAAACGTAGCGAGAGCCGGTCGTGCCGATCTGCAAATCGGAACCCCTGCCGGATGACCTCGGCCACGGCATCGACTCCGAAATGCGGGAGCCCTTCCTCCCGGCAGAGCTTGGCGATGAAATGTGCATATTGGCGATCCTGCCGTTCGCTCCGCACCACCTCGGTATCGAAGTCCGCTTTCACCTTGAAGAGCTTCGCAAAGTCTTCTTCATAGGATTGAAGTAACTGATACAGCATCGGAGGCCCGACCATGATGACTTTGACCGTGACGGGAATCGGCTCCGGCCTGAGCCCTGCGGTGGAAAAGCCATAGAAATCGGCGGGGTCTTCGATCTTGACCGCTCCGGTCTTGATTACCCGCTTTAGCGCGTCCCAGGAAAAAAGCTGGCGGAGGACATCCATCGCATTGAGGATCAAGTATCCTCCGTTGGTGAGCAGGACTGCACCGGCCCGAATCTCGGTAAAGTCGGTGTACATGACTCCCATCTGGGCTTTTCGCTCGATCTTCCCGATCAGGTTGGTATAGGTCGGGTGGGACTCATCGATCACTGGCGCTCCCCCCGTTGGGTTATTTTCGACGATGAGATTGACGAGGTAGCGGGTCATATCGGGCCGGCGGGGCTCAAGCCCTGGAAGATGGATCACCGGGCCTTCGTGCGGGAGAAAATCCCTGTAGTGATGAATAACGTCGTAGCGGACTCGTTCGAGATAGCCGGAGATCGCCGGCAAATCCGGGTAAGCGCGGCGCATCGTCTCATAGCGACCTTCCAGGAGATTGGCCACCAGTTGGTGATCCAGCTGGCGCAGCTGGTGTTCGGCTTCTTTTTCGAGGCTGTGGATGCGAACGCGAAATTCTCGGATCGCGCCCTCTAGCGGTTTTCGCCGCTCCGAGAGTTCTTGCTGCTCCTGCTCCGTCAGAACCTCCATCTGTTCGTCCGTCATCGGATGGCCGTCTTTGAGGGGGGCGAGCCCGAACCCAGACGGGGTATCTTCGAATCCAAATCCCTGCTTCGCGCTCAGTTCCGTCAAATCCTCAAAGAGCGCTTTTTTCTTCGAATCCGTGTCCTCGACGATTTTGGCTTTGGCATCCAGATACTTTTTGCTGTCGAATGCGAGGGGAATGTCACGCCGCAGTCCTTCGATGAACGCGGTCATTTCACGCTTGAAGGCACAGCCCTGTCCTGCCGGAAATGAGAGGCAGACCGGACGTGATGAGTCCTGAAAGTTGTTCACATAGCACCAGTCGTCCGGCGCCGGCAAGGCCTGGGCTATCCGTTTCACCATCTGACGGATGAGGGTCCCTTTGCCAGTCCCGACTGGACCTGCCACATACAGATTGAAGCCGGGGCCCTTCATGTGCAAGCCGAATTCCAAGGCCTCGACCGCCCGCTCTTGCCCGATGATTTCGTTCAGCGGCTCCAGTTCGCTGGTATCGTCGAACCCCAGCTGTCCCGGATCGACAGTCGGCGACAGCATGGAGACGGGGATCTTGAATTTGTCGAGGGTCATCGCGATTCCTATAGGACGATGGGAGACTGACGATGGACCGTTGTCGCCTGAGGGCCTTTCTTGCCCTCTTCAATGTTGAAGGCGACGTCGGTCCCGTCATTCAATTCACCAAACGTCAGACCCTGTAGCGCATGTTTGTGAAAGTACACCTCGCCACCCCCTTCCTTGAGGATGAACCCGTATCCCTCCTTCGGGAACAGTTTGCAGATCACGCCTCGCAATGGCGGGACCGGAGACGTACGGACCTCGGTGCGGCCTCGTTTTTCGCGGTGCTTGCGGAGTTCGATGGCCATGGCGTCGAAGGCAGTTCTGATGGCCTCTTCGAACGTCTTGTCTTCCTTGCGGGACGTCAGGGTTTGGCGACCGGGGAGGGTGACGACGATGAGCGTCTCGGCGACGTTGGCCAGTTTCTTGTGGTGGGGATTTTTCGTCAGGGTGACTCGCCCGTGAATCAGATCCTCGTGCCTCCGTTGGAGGTCTGCCATGCGGGAGTCGATCTCAGTTTTCCACCGGGGAGTCATCTCGACATTTCGGCTTTCAATTTCCAGTTCCATGCTGTCTCCGTTCGTTTATTTGGTTTGTTTGGTTTGTCTTGTTTATTTGGTTAAATGAAACTAACCAGATGAACCAAATCAACCAGCTCCTGGTTGATATCAGCAAGCGATGTGCCCGCCTTAGAAGGAGGCGAGAAGCTAGAGGCGCGAGGCCATGGGCCTGATATTCTTACCTCTAACCCACGCCACTTGCCTCTAGCCTGGACTTCGAGTGTCGCATTTCTCCTCAGTGGCTGGCTTGCCAGTGAAGCTCAATGCGCCAGTCTCTTCCCCTTAGCCCTCGCCTTGCGCCCGGTTCACGCTGGAACGTGACTTGCGA
>JANOJM010000226.1:0-5050 GCA_031418735.1 Nitrospiraceae bacterium
CTCTTGGTAATGAACAGCCCAAGCTGAGCCCCCTGCGCGGAGGGGTTGGCAGATGGCACCTTGGAAAACTCCTGGAAGACTGATCCCAGGTGGCCCGGGTCGATGCCGCAGCCGGTATCGGCAACTGAGGTTTGGACAAAGCCGTCGGGGGTCATCTGGAAACCAACGGTGATGCGGCCGCCCAGTGGCGTAAATTTGATCGCGTTGCCGATGAGATTCCAGAAAATCTGTTCCAGTTTATCGCTGTCACCCTGGATTGCCGGAAGCCCTTCCGTATGCACGATCTTGAGGGTAATTGTTTTCTCAGCCGCAATGGCGCGCAAACTCTCAGCGACTCGATGCGCGGTGGTTTCTATGCAGACCGGTGTGAGGCAGAGCACAGACTGGTTGCTGTCAAGGCGCGACCAGTCGAGTAATTGATTGATGATTCTGGTGAGTCGGCTCAGGTTATGTCCGATACGAGTCAGATAGGTATGTTGTTGTTCGCTCACTGGTCCCGCAATACCGTCGCGCATATTGTCTGCAAAACTGCGAATCACGGTCATAGGAGTGCGCAATTCATGGGACGCGACAGAGAGAAACAGCGACCGCTGCCGATCGTGTTCCTGAAGCCGCTCATTGGCGATGGTCAATTCCTGCGTGCGCTCTCCAATACGCTGTTCGAGGTGCAGCATGAGTCCTTCGAGATGGGCATAGGCTCTGGCATTGTCGATGGCCGAGGTGACGTGGCCGGCGATCGTCGTCAGCATATAGAGATCTTCGTCCGTGCAGAGCTGTGTGCCCCGGTCGCCGGCGAGGTATCCCAGCGTCTGTTTCTGGCTCTGGAGCGGCACCGCGACGAAGGACGTCACTCCGGCCTGGCGAGCCAACTCCAGTATCGGTGGTTGCACGCGATCGGCCACGGCCTCAAGGCTTGAGACGAGCATGGGTTTGCCATGAATCAGCAGGTCGGCTTGAATGCCGCCATCGTCGTGGATCGGCAGATCAAGCCGGCGAGCGGCCTCCGCAATGTCCGGCGCAACTCCGACGATGTGGGCCACATAGGCCCCGTCTCGTTCGCGATGTCGCAGCGTCACAAACATCCGTGTAAAACCCAGGTTGTCGATCAGGAGTTGCAGGACGGTGGTAAGGATCTGGTTCAGGTCCAGGGTCCGGGCGATGGCCGCACTGACTTGATGTACGGTGGTCAATTGAGCAACCTGGTGGTTGATGGTCGCCATGTTTGCTGAAATGGCGATATTCCTTTCCTGTAGTGAGGAGGTCATCAGGGTAAACATGCTGGTCAGCTGGCCGACTTCGTCGTGGGTAGATGGTGTGAGGGGCATAGGTGCACGGCCCTCAGCCACTTGCTGAGCCACAGCGGCAAGGCTTCTCAGCGGCTTCGTGATACGGGAGGTGAGCAGGTGGGCGCCGAGCATGCCTAGGCCGATGATGCAGGCGGTGATGAAGAGAATATTTCTGATCATCGCTTCGAGCTCGTGTTTCAGGTGTGCGTCGGTCAACCCTATTTGGACGACCGCGGCCACGAGTGCCGGCTGAGTCGGTGATGAGGTGGTGTTTCCTTCATCCAGCTGAATAGAGAATGGAGGGAGCGAGGTGCTTTTTTTTTCCGTTCGCCGTACCGGCATGGCAAAGTCGTAGACGAGTTCCTCCCACACAAATGGGATTCCTGTTTTGGGGGTAAGGGAGAAACGTGTGATCAGAGGAGTCGTTTCCGGCGATTGGAAGAGCCGTTTCGCAATCTGACCGTCCGGGTACAGAGGATTCTCCACGGGTCGGCCAAGGCCTGCAGAAGACTGGCCTGTCCCCTTCGTGTGTTGGGCGAGCACGGTTCCGTCCGGGCGGGTGATGACCACATACACCACTTCCTGGACAGCCACGAGGCTGTCAATGAATTGTTGGAGCGTGTCGTGATCTTCCGCCACCAGGCCTGCATAGCGGAAGTGTTCGTTGCCTACGACGCTCGTGAGGAGAATCGTTCCCAACTGCTGGAGGCCCTTGGTCATAGCCTCTCGCCGCTCATCGATGTAGTACCCGCTCAAAGCCGAACAGGTGAGGGTGAGAATGAGGCTGAAGAACAGCATGAACTTTGCGCGCAGGCCGAGGAAATGGCTCGAGCGTAAATGGATGGGTTCTCCTGGCTGGGAAGGTGTATTCAATGGCCTGTCTGCATTAATAGGTTTCATCGATGAGACTCGTTAGCTCCTTTGAGAGCGCGATGCCCAGGAACTTCGCGGTCTTGAGATTGACGGTAATCTTGAGCCGCTCGATCGGCAGGGGGTTGAGCGGGAGCAGCCCTGATCCGTCGAGAATGCGTTTCACGAGCAGTCCGGTTTCCCTGCCGACATCGCCGTAGTTGACGGATATGCTGAGCAGCGCTCCCATGCGTGTGAACTCCGGTGAGAACCCGATCACGGGTACCTGACGTGCGAGCGCTGAATCAAGAATGAATTGTACGGACTCGTTCGTCAATACTGTTGAATCCGGTATGAGCCAGAAGGCTTCAACCTCCTCAAGCATCGCGCGCAATTGCTGGGGCACGTCCTTTTCACTCTCGACGGGAAATCCCTTCAATCGACAGTCAAAGATCGTGGCCTGCCGCTCAGCTTCCTTTAACCGAACGGAGGTTTTTGCAGGATCGTAGAGAGTGCCGAGCTGGTACAGGGCCGGCAGGAACAACCGCATGATCTTCAGCTGTCGGTCGAGGGAAACCTCCAGGAGCGTGCCGGTCATGTTGGCGGCGGTGAGTTGATGTTTCAACGGATCCTGGACCATAAGATACACGATCGGGACATCCACAATTTCTACTTTCGCTGCCAATGCGGCTTTGAGCCCTACGGCGACGACCAGTGACGCATTCGATGCCCGCAGCTTGCGCGCGAGTTTTTTTCCAAGCTCCAGGTCTCCTTGCGCGTCGTACTCGGTATAGGTTGCTCCAATCGGACCCGTAGCCTTCAAGCCTGCAATGGCCTCGCGATAGGCCGAGATATCTGAAGACTGCAAGATGGCAATCTCCATTGCGGCGGATTCCGACACACAGAGGGTACAGAGGCCGAGCAACCAGGCGAGCGCCAGCAGCGTGCGGAAGAGCCGGTCTATGTAATCACTCGTTTTCATCATCTTCAGGCTAATGGTTCCATGGCAATTCCGGTATCAGTCGATCTGTCGAATGTGAAATGTTGAATTTTAAATGATGAATGTTTGTTAATCATCTGATCGAGTCCAACTCCGACAATTCAACATTCCCCATTTCTCATTCCACATTCCCAATGCCGTTTCACGCACCGCCGTCTGCGGCTCGGACCGTCCCTAATAGATGCAACGCTTTCCCATCGCGATCTCGAATAATCTCACCTGCCCAGATCAACCACTGGACGCTGCCGTCCTGTCTTAGGACACGGTGCTCAAATGTCACGTCGGTACCTGGTTGATCCATTGCCTGCCGCATCGCGTGCGCCATCGACTCCCGATCCTTCCGATACACGAGCGCCAGCCAGTCGTTCTGCGTGCGAGGCCGCGCTCCGTCGGATAGGCCGAGCATGCTATCGACCTGCGAGGACCAATAGATGTGATCGGTGCGGAGGTTCCAATTCCATGTGCCTACCTCTGTCGCGGTTAGAGCAAGATGAAGTTGTTCCGTGAGAGAGCGGAGGTTCTGTTCGATGGACTTGCGCTCGGTGATGTCGGTGTGCGATCCCAAGAGACGAACTCGTCGCCCATCCGGCTCTATGACAAACGAGGCCCGGGCTTCGATCCACCGGTAAGCCCCATCCTTGTGCCGTAGGCGAAATTCCTGTTGGTAATCGCCAACGGGGTGTGCCAGATAGGCCCACACGAACGCAATGGCCTGGTCATGGTCGTCGGGATGCAGATGCGTCTCCCATGATTCGAAGGCATCCATCAGGTCTGCTTCCTCGTAACCAAGCTGGTGCTTCCATTCTCTGGAGAACCAGACATCGTTCGTCTCCGTGTTCCAATCCCACAGTCCCGTGTTGGAGGCCTGGAGCGCCTGCCGCAGGTGTTGCTGCGAAGCTCGGAGGGCTGTCTCCACCCGCTTCCGCTCAGTAATGTCGGTGGAGATGCCGCACATTGCGTAGGTTTTGCCGGTCTGGTCATACAGCGGGAATTTGATCGAAATATAGGTATGGAGGCCATCGGAATGGGGCGCGTACTCCTCATATTCCACCACACTGTTCCGCTCCAACACCGCCACATCGTTGGCGCGAAAGGCATCGGCGATGTCCTTGGGGAAAATCTCGTGATCGGTACGACCGACAATCTGGTCAGTAGTGAGGTGGAAGATCTGTTCGAACCGGCGATTGATGAGCAGATACCGGCCGTCACGGTATTTCACATAGATCACGGCGGTGGTGTTGTTGATCACGTCTTGCAGAAGTTGCTCGGTCAGGCGATGGGCATCCTCCGCTTGTTTGCGATCCGTCACGTCCCGGAGGGAGCCTGCCATGCGGGTCATCCGTCCGGTCTCGTCCCAGATCGCTTGGCCGCGAGCCTGGAACCAGCCATACGTTCCTGCTTTGGTAAGGAGCCGGTATTCCACGTCGTAGGGATCATGGCGCTCGATATGGGCCGTCAAGGCAGCGAATACGCGGCCTGCATCCTCAGGATGAAGCCGGGAAGCCCAGCTCTCCAAGACATCGGGAAATTCCTCATCGGTATAACCCAACATGGTCTTGACGCGAGGAGACCACCAGACCGGTGTGCGCGGAGAACTCCACGGTTCGCCGGAGAGCACCTGTCCATCCCAGAAGCCGTCATAGGAGCCTTGGATCACGAGTTCCAGGCGTTCTTCGCTGGCGCGCAAGAGTTGCTGGATACGCATCTGGTCTGTAATATCTCCGGCCAAGCCGACAATGCGATAGGCGATTCCGGAGGAATCGCGGATGGGGAACGCGCGATCGGAGATCCACCGAATGGCTCCATCGGGTCGCAGGATACGATACTGCTCGTCGTAGGTTCCGACCGCCTGCTTGCGCAGGGCTGCATCACGGACACGGGCCCGATCCTCCGGGTGGACCGCATCGAGCCACGA
>JANOJM010000227.1:0-2609 GCA_031418735.1 Nitrospiraceae bacterium
CCTTCACCCAACGGACCACCGACATGATTACAAACCCCTGAGATCGCGGCAAACGAGCCGTCTTTATACGTCAGCGCGATGGTCGTCTTCCCGGAAGAGACTTCTTGCAGAGGCTTCTTCTTCAGCTCTTCGACGCTTCCAATGTCTGTCCATTGCACATCAGGCATATGCAGTTCTCCCTCGACAATGACACCACGTGGCCTTACTTGCTCGCGCCCGTATCGTGATAGAAGCGCTCTTGGACGATCTTGTTGTCCTTCCACCTAGCCACCACCACCTGTTCCTCATGAACCAGCCGGCCACTGGTTGCGATATAGTCCATGTTGCACTCATAAAACGTCACGTTGTCGCCAATCCCAACGGCCGTCACGTTGAACCCCCTGAATTCCTTGACGCCGCTCATGAACTGTTTTTCCCGTTCAATGTTTGCCTCAAGGCCGACCGTTGGTGGATGGGCGTTCTCTTGCATCTTCGTGTCCTTGTCGTAAAACTCGGTCATGGCCTCGATGATTTTGCCTTGACGGATATAGCCGAACAGATCGTTCAGCCGCTGTTGTAAATTGACTGTGCTCATGACTTCTTCTCCTTCTTCGATTTGCCGGTGAATGTAATTCCTGCTTTCTGTACTTCTAGATAGGGGAGAAGCCAAACCAGCGACTCATCGCTGAGATCGCCGACCTGAATACGGTTTCCCCAGGGATCGCGGAAATCGCAACGGAAGTTCGGCTGCATTGTGAGTTTGTATTTCTTGGTGAGCTTCTTCCGCACTTCCTTGATCTGCTGCGCGTCACGGACCATCAAACCGAAGTGTTTCACGCGATCCGGTTGCAGCTTGTCGACTTCGAAGATCGCCATGAACTGATGCTCGCCCAGCTTGCACCAGGCGGCGCCTTCACCGCCGCGCAGCATCTTCAAGCCGAACACGTCCGAATAGAACTTCACCGCTTTCTTGGCGTCGGTGACCTCGATGACGATATGGTTACATCCGTAGACTTGGACTGCCATCATGCCCCTCCATCTTTCTTCCCGACTGTTTCCCTTGCCTGTTGAATAGCGGACACAAAAATATCCGGAGGCTGCGCGCCAGAGATTGATACAGTGCCGTTGAAGACAAAGTAGGGCACCCCGCTGATGCCCAACCGACGACCAACTGCTTCTTCGGCCTTGACCTCAATCACGCCTTTCTCGCCGGCCAGGAATGTTTCTGTCTCTTTTCGATCCAGTCCGGCTTCGGCAGCTACATGCGTAAGAGTCTTCACATCACCGATGTTCTTGCCTTCTAGAAAATACCCACGAAAGAGAGCCTCTACCACGTCGTCTTGTTTGCCCTGCTGTGCTGCATGCCAGACCAGCCGATGGGCCATAAAGGTGTTCGCCGTTCGCTGAATCTTTTCAAAGGCAAAGGGAATCTGTTCTTCCACGCCGGCAGCGAGGAGTTGCTCTTCCATTCGGCCGAAGGCCTCCAAGCTCCCAAATTTGGCCTTTAGATAAGCGGTCCGACCCATTCCTTCGAGTGGCATCGTCGGATTCAATTGGAACGGACGCCAGACGACCTCTGCCTTTACCACATCCTTCAATTCACCCAACGCCCGTTCCAGTCGTCGCTTCCCCACGTAGCACCAGGGACAAACGATATCGGAATAGATCTCGATTGTGGTCTGCTCACTCATGAAAGATGTCCCATCTTGCCGGCGTTATAATCATCCACCGCCTGAACCAGCTCCGCTTTGGTGTTCATAACGAAGGGGCCATAGCGGGCGACCGGCTCGTCGATCGGTTCTCCGGCCATGACCAAGAGCCGGCTGTCTTCGTGAGCGACAACTGCTACCTGCGAGCCGTTCCGGGTACAGACAATCAGTTCAGCCTCTCCAGCTGTTTGCGACCCGTTGACGGAAGCCTGGCCTTGCAAGACAAAGAGCGACGTGTTGTGTCCCTCGGGCAACCTGAGAGATACGCTGGCTCCGGCCTTGAGCTGAAGATCATACAGTTCAATCGGTGTGACGGTATGAGCAGGCCCCTTGTGGCCAAGAAACGATCCGGCGACCACACGCAAACGACCGGCCCCGCCATCAAGAGCGATGGACGGGATGTCGGCGTTGAGAATCGTTTGATAGACGGGCTCCGACATTTTCGAAACGCTCGGGAGGTTCACCCACAATTGAATGGCATGGAGCGTGCCGCCGTTCTTTGCCCATTCCTTTTCGTGCAATTCTTCATGCACGATGCCGGACGCCGCCGTCATCCATTGGACATCGCCTGGGCCAATCACGCCGGCGTTTCCGGCTGAGTCACGATGAGCCACGACGCCGTCATAGACAATGGTGACCGTTTCAAACCCGCGATGCGGATGCTCTCCCACGCCGCGCGGATGGTCGGTTGGCGTGAAGTACTGCGGCCCGGCATAGTCCAGCATAAGAAAGGGGCTGACTTCGCGATCAAGGTCGTTGCTGGGAAAGAGATTTCGCACAGGAAACCCATCGCCGACCATATGCTGCGAACCTGGTTGATACAGACCGATCAATCCCTTCATCGTGCTCGTTTCCGTGGCCATGACAACCATCCTTTCTTACACCATTCCTCGCAACGCTTCGGCTAATGTGACGTTCCCG
>JANOJM010000228.1:0-3826 GCA_031418735.1 Nitrospiraceae bacterium
GTTCTTGATCATTTTCACCTTCTCGAACTCTATAGTCCCGGTCTTGCCCCCCTCGTCCAGCATGATCTTCAGCTCTTCTTCAGTCACGAGGGGAAGCGTCAGACCTTTCCCTCCTGTCAGCTTATAGATCATCGGCACGATGACAAATAAGAGAGGCTTGAGCAGTAACTGAACCCCGTAAACCGGGTAGGCCATGTTCAGAGTAACCGGAACCGAAAACTTGGCGGCTAACGTTTTAGGAATCACATCGACAGCCACCAAGAGGACAAAGGTCAGCAGGCCGACCATGACGGCAATCGCCTCGTCGAAAAAATTTTGGCCCCCATAGATACTCAGGGTTAGAAAGGTGGCATACATCGGTGTCGCCACCCCGACCAAACGGTCGCCCACCAAAATGGTTGAGAGGAGCTTTTGAGGGTCACTACGAAGATGGAGAGCCAGCTTTGCCCGAGTGTTCCCAGTTTGGGCCAGCGCCTTCAGCTTTGTTGAATTGACCGAAAAGAAGCCGATTTCGGCCGTAGATATCACAGCAGAAAGAACAATAAGACCCAAGAGGATTAGAATATCCATGGATTGCACTGTATTAGAGGTGACCAACTAGGCCGGTCGGTCTGGAATACCCGAGAGCCCAGGGGTTACCCCCTATTGCCTTAAACCGGCAATGCACGATTTGGTGGAACGAAATAACGTGATAGGAACCTATCGGACCTGTATCCATGAAGCTGTAGATGTACCATACGGATGGAGTGGCGAGCAAGTTTATGCTGAAAACACGTCACGATATCAAATAGTTGCGTCGCATGTCCGCAGAAAAATTGAAGTATTAGGAAGGACTATTTGATCAAGCTGGCTCCATTATTGTGAGTCGTCTCGAAATACAAAAGCCTGGAGCCCAAGCAAGGATTCGAGATGGGAGGCAGCGGCTTCTGCCTGGGCTTCTCTGGAAAACTGACCGATCTGAACTCGATATCGCTTTCCTTCCGGCAGATCGACAACCTGGACTCGGCCGACTGGGTAGAAATGCTTCGCGCGCTCCAAGAGGTTGAGCGCATTCTGTTGATCGGAAAAGGATCCGACTTGCACTCGTAAAGCTCCCACATCGGCAAGCTTCCCTTGATACCCAACCACTCGCAACTCAATCTCGTCGGTTCCAGACCCGGTCATCTCTAGCGCCTGGGCCCCGGCAAGTGAGAGATCCAGCACTCGGCCTCTGGCGAAGGGACCGCGATCGTTAATCCGGACGGTCACCTGCCGGCCAGTGCTCATTGATCGAACTACCGCAATTGAACCAAGCGGCAAGGTCCGATGAGCAGCTGTGAGCTGATGCATGTCATACCGTTCACCATTCGCCGTCTTGTTCCCATGAAACCCTGGGCCATACCATGAGGCGACCCCACGCTCGACAAACCCAACAGGGTAGCCAGGGAAATAGGTAGGTTTAGGAACGCCGCTGCAAGTGGCCAGAAGGCTGGCCAGGAAGATCACAAGGAGTAGGAGCGGCCAGCGGGACCAGCAGTCGTGAGGTCTGCTAGACATGCCTAGAACTCGTCGAGGGATTGATCCTGAAGAATCCTGAGTGCTTTCGGTGTGTTTGATACTGTTAGAACCACGATTGCACGTTTCCCCTCGCGGGATGGGGTGCAATAGCCGCATTTAATATTGATGCGCGCCTTGGTCAATAGATCTGCCACTTCTTTTAACGCCCCCGGTGTGTTTTCGAGGCTCAGCAATAAGGCAGTTTCCTCTGTAAACTTGATTTTTGCCGCTTTCAGCGACGCACGCGCCCCTTCCAGATCCGAGACCAACAGCCTCAGCTTTCCCGTTCCAGTGACTTCTGGAGCAGAAAAGGCCTTGATGTTGACCTTCGCTTCACCGAAGACCCTGGCTACTTGAGCCATGACACCGGGCTTACTCAAACCCCGAATGACCAGCTGTGTCGTTGTGGGCATGGAACTTACTCCGTAGCGCCGAATCTTCGCTCACCTTTGACTCAGCCGACCTTGCTTGCTACAGCACCTGGCATAAACCGTTTACAAACGTGTACTCATAGATACCGCTGACAGGGACAGCTGCAGCTCCTGCCAGATTTTTTGCCGACTCTTTGAGGCCGCGTGGCACAAGCAGATAGAAGGGAATCCCGCGAACAACCGCCTCCTTCCATTCTGAAACGGTTACGATATCTCTGATCGAATCATCAGTTTCTACCTCAGCCATCCATTCCATCGTGTTGCCGGAAGAACTCACCCGCCACCCGACGATATCGCACTGTTGCTGAGGGTCAGCCCAGGGATTTTGTTCAAGACCGGTACGGATCGTAACCTTACAATGAAAGGCCTTCGCCCATCGTTGCGCGACCAGACTGACAACCTGATCATGGATTGTGACAATCCCTTGCTCGCGAAGCACCGTACTCATTGAGTCCTCCCTCCTACGAACAGCCGCTGGTGGTGCCGCAGGTTTCACACTTAAGACAGGTCCCGTTTCGTACCATGGTGAACTGCTTACACTCGGAGCAGGGATCTCCCTCATAGCCTTTTTGACGCGCCATTTGTATGGCAGTCAAGGTCAACGTTTCACGCTTCAGCTCGACGGAATGGGCTACGTTACCATTACCGTTTCCATTTCCTTGGCCATTACCCTTGTGACGGGGTATGGCCCCGCGTCGAGATGGAAACATCTCCGTACTGATCGATGCCGAAGCCAGCGTCTCAGGAGTGGCTTCCTCATCGACACATTCAGGATCCTGCTCGTCCATCTTGACGGAGTCCATTCGAAGATCATCCTCCTGGACCTGTGCCAAGTCATAGCGGTCAAGATAGGTTACGGCAAGCTCTCGGAAAATGTAATCGATGATCGACGTCGACATTTTGATACGGTCGTTCAATTTGACCGGCCCGTTCGGCTCGAAGCGGGTAAACACGAAGGCTTCGACGAACTCCTCCAGCGGGACGCCATGTTGGAGGCCCAGTGAAATCGCAATGGCGAAACAGTTCATGAGGCTGCGGAATGCGGCCCCTTCTTTGTGCATATCGAGGAAAATTTCGCCGCAAGTACCATCCTCATACTCACCCGTGCGCAGATAGAGCTTGTGCCCGCCGACAACGGCTTTCTGCGTGTACCCATTACGCCTGGATGGGAGTGGCCGGCGCTTTGCCAGGTACCGTACCAACACTCGCTCTGTGACCTTTTCCGCAATCGCCAATATTTCCGATGAGGCTTCAACAGTCTTGCCGCTATCTGTTGAGGCTGATAGCGGCTGACTCAACTTCGAGCCGTCGCGATACAGAGCCACGGCCTTGACCATGCTCTTCCATGCAAATAAATAGGATGACTTCACTTCTTCCAGCGTGGCATCGGCCGGCATATTGATCGTTTTGCTGATGGCGCCGCTGATGAATGGCTGTGCCGCCGCCATCATGCGGATGTGCGCATCGACGGCGATATACCTCTGACCGATCCGGCCACAGCGGTTGGCACAATCGAAGATTGGAAGGTGCTCGGCTTTGATATTTGGGGCTCCTTCCACCGTCATGGTCCCGCAGCAATAATCGTTGGCAGCGGCAATTTCTTCCTGTGTGAACCCCAGTGTTTTCAGCATGTTGAAGTTTGATTCACTCAATTGGGCGTCGGTCAACCCCAGCTTTTCACGGCAGAAATCTTCACCCAATGCATACTTATTAAACACAAATTGAATCTCGAAGGCCTGGGCCAAACCGGCTTCCATTCTGGCGAGCGCGGCATCGTCGAATCCCTTCTGTCTCAGGCTCTCATGGTTAATGAATGGTGCGGTCTGCAAGGTTTGCCGGCCGACACAATAGTTCACGAT
>JANOJM010000229.1:0-4108 GCA_031418735.1 Nitrospiraceae bacterium
ACTCCCATAATGGAAGGTTTCCTTTGACGGCTAATATAGGCTTGATAAGTCCTGGGCGCTGACGGTTACGATTGGACCGCTCGATGACGGCTGGTGTGAGGAGTCCTGGATCATGCACGATTTCTTGTAAGACGGACTCAATCATCAGTCCACCGAACAGCCTGTTGCCGAATGAGACGAGCCAGGACGGCGCGCTGGTTTCCAGGGCGCGTCTGACCGACGGGCTGGTGAGTTTTTCCATGACATGTGGCGGCAGCCCGTCAATCAGGACGAGCTTGTCGACCTGTGCGGGATGCGTCAGCGCCATGCCGATGGCCAAGCCGGCGCCCATGGAATTGCCGACTAACGTAGCCTGCGGGATCTTCACGGCGTCCATGAATCCGACAAAGAAGCCCAGCATTTCATCAGGCCGGTAGTCGATGTCAGGTTTATCGGACAGACCGGCGCCGGGCAAATCGAGCGTAAGGACACGGAAGTGCTGCGACAGTGGGTGCTGCTGATATTCCCATTGCCACATCGATCCCCCGAAGCCGTGGATCAGGATGATCGGTGGGCCCGTTCCCACATCCAGATAAGCGATCCGCTGGTCATGGACAAGGACGGTGTGGACAGGCATGCGTTCAATAGCGTCGAACTGTGCCGGAATCGGCGAGGGAGACGAGCAGGCGATCATGGTCTGACATAACAGGATGAAGGTGAGCAGCGCAGCAAGGGCCTGTCTGCATGCATGAATGGGGGCACGCGGGGCTTTCAGGCTACTCCAGCTGGATGACCGTTTCATCCGTCTTCACATTGTCGCCTTCGGCGACCAGAATCGCGGTGACTTTCCCGTCGATCGGCGCCGGAACCTGGCTTTCCATCTTCATGGCTTCGATGATCAGGAGAGGGGTGCCGGTCTTCACGATGGCATCTATCGAGACGAGTACTTTGACGACGCGGCCCGGCAAAGGGGGGGCCACGTCTCCAGGCTTGGACGGCCTGGGTCGTTTGCGTTTAGCACCTGTGCCAGCGTCTGGAGCCTCCGGCACACCGGCCAGGATCTCCTGAATCGGTTCCAGGGAGACTTCTTCGAGTTTATCGTTGACCCGGATGTAATAGGGTTTGCGGCCGTCAACCTTCCGTCCGGAACCGGATACCTGTACATGGTAGGTTTCGCCGTGGACTGTGACGTTGAATTCGGCTGGGGCTAAATGAAGTTCAGTGGCGGCAGCAGGTCCGCTGGGCAAGAAACTTTCGAGCGGCTCCAGCGCGAGGTCGCCTTTTTCGCGCGCCTCGAAGAAGTCTCGCGCGATCGTGGGGAACAGGGTGAACGACAGCTGATCCTCTATTGTCGTGGCTAAGGCAGGCAGATCTTTTCTGGTTGCATCGAGTTCTGGTTCCAACCGATCGGCGGGTCGTGTCTTGATCGGATGGTCATCCCCGATCGCGCGGGCCATAATGTCGCGATCGAGGGGGCCCGGCGCCCGCCCGTAGAGTCCCAGGAAGTAATTCTTGGTTTCCGTGGTGATGACTTTATACCGCTCGCCTGTAAGAATGTTGAGCGTGGCTTGGGTCCCCACGATCTGGCTGGTCGGGGTGACGAGCGGGGGATAGCCCATTTCCTTCCGGACGCGCGGCACTTCATCCAGAACTTCTCTGATCCGATCAAGCGCGTTCTGTTCGGTCAGTTGCGCGGCGAGATTCGACAGCATGCCGCCGGGAATTTGCGAGGTGAGAATCTCGGCATCGACACCGGTAAATTCGCTTTCGAACTGCCGGTATTTCCGCCGAACGGAACGGAAGTGTTCGGTGATCGGGAGGAACGATGCGGGATCCAGTCCTGTGTCGAAGGGTGTATTGCGCAGGGATGCCACCAGCGTTTCCGTCGGCGGGTGCGAAGTGCCGCCTGCCAGCGGGGAGATGGATGTATCCAGCATGTCCAAGCCGCCAAGAATTGCCATGAGAGAGGACATCGAGGCCATTCCCGAAGTGTAATGGGAATGCAAATGGATCGGGACCTTCACGGCTGCTTTAATCCGTCGCACGAGGTGATAGGCGTCGAGCGGCGCCAAGAGCCCCGCCATGTCTTTGATGCAGAGGGTATCGGTCCCCAAGTCCTCCAGCTGTTTCGCCATGTCGACATAACGGTCCATGCTGTGGACGGGACTGACGGTATAGCAGATGGCGGCTTCGACATGTTTGCCGCAGGCTTTGACTTCCCGCATGGCCCGTTCGACGTTGCGGATATCGTTCAGCGCATCGAAGATGCGAAAGACGTCGATGCCATTGGCGGCGGATCGTTCAATGAACCGTTCCAGCACATCATCGGCATAGTGCCGATAGCCGACCAGGTTCTGCCCGCGGAGCAGCATTTGGAGCTTGGTGTTGGGCATGGCGGCGCGCAGCGCTCGAAGCCGTTCCCATGGATCCTCTTTGAGGAATCTCAGACAGGTATCGAACGTGGCGCCACCCCAGACCTCAAGCGACCAATAGCCGATGGCGTCGAGCTTTTGGGCGATGGGCAGCATATCCTCTGTCCGCATGCGCGTGGCCAAGAGCGACTGATGGCCGTCGCGCAAGGCGACATCGGTGATCAGGATCGGCTTGCCTGCTGCTGGCTTGATTTCCAGTGCCGGCTTTTTCTTGCCAGGTTTTTTCTTTGGTTTTGCGGCCATTGGGTATTCTTTACAGTCCTTCGTAGGCCGCAATGGCGGCGGAGAGTGCCAGTACCAGATCTTCCGGCTGCTCAAAGTCGTGGTAGTTGAACAGCTCAGGATGCGTCTCCAGGTAGGAGGTGTCGAAATGACCTGCCATGAAGTCCGGATCCTGCATAATTTCCATCATAAAGGGGATCGTGGTCTTTACCCCGCGCAAGACGTATTCTTCAAGCGATCGTCTCATACGGCTGACGGTTTCTTCCCAGGTACGACCGCGCACGGTCAGTTTGGCCAAGAGGGCGTCGTAGTAGGGCGGCACCGTGTAGTCTTTGTAGACGGCTCCGTCGATGCGTACCCCGATCCCGCCCGGGGAGAGATAGGCCGTGATGGTACCGGTGCAAGGCCGAAAGTTGTTCTTTGGGTCTTCCGCATTGATGCGGCATTGGATGGCATGGCCTTGGAGGGTGACTTCCTGTTGTGTGATGTCGAGAGGCAAGCCGGCTGCAATGGCAATCTGATTGCGTACGATGTCGATGGCCGTGATCTGCTCGGTCACTGTATGTTCGACTTGCAGGCGGGGGTTCATTTCCATGAAGTAATAGTGGCCGTCCCGGTCGAGGAGGAACTCGACGGTGCCGGCATTGTCATAATCTACAGCTTTGGCAATGGCGATGGCCGCTTCGCCCATCTCGGCGCGAAGCGGTGGCGTGAGAATCAAGGAGGGGGCGATCTCGATGAGTTTTTGGTGCCGTCGCTGAATCGAGCAATCGCGCTCGCCCAAGTGGATGATGTTGCCATGGCGGTCGGCCAGGATCTGGAATTCGATATGATGCGGCCGCTCGAGATACTTTTCGAGAAAGACGCTGCCGTCGCCGAACGAAGCCTGGGCCTCCCGTGATGCGACTGCCATGTTCTCGCGAAGTTCTGCATCCGACCGCACGACCCGGAGGCCGCGTCCTCCCCCGCCTGCGCTGGCTTTAATGATGACAGGGTATCCGGTGTTTTTCGCAAAAGACAAGGCTTCGTTGACGTCGGTGACACCGCCTTCGGTTCCAGGAACGATTGGAATGCCGACGCGCTTGGCTAGGTCGCGGGCCTTGACCTTGCTTCCCATCAAGTCGATGGCTTGCGGCGATGGGCCGATGAAGGTAACGCCGGAGGTGTGGCATAGCTGCGCAAACTGCGAGTTTTCTGAAAGAAACCCATAGCCTGGATGGATGGCATCGGCGCCGATCCGTTGTGCCAGGCTGACGATCTGTTGGCTGTCCAGGAAGCCCTTGACCGGTCCCGGGCCAACCAGGTAGGACTCATCCGCTTTCTTGACGTAGATTCCGGTCGAATCGGCTTCGGAGTAGATGGCAGCGGTCGCGATGTTCAATTCGCGGCAGGCGCGAATAATCCGCATGGCGATTTCGCCGCGATTGGCCACCAGAATTTTCTTGAACATAGCGGTCCCGCACTCCTGAGATCGT
>JANOJM010000230.1:0-2584 GCA_031418735.1 Nitrospiraceae bacterium
ATGAATCCCACCTTGGAGATCCAAGCCCAGGGTAATGCCTTTGTTCGGCATCACCTGTTTCACCCACGCAGGCAACCCTTGATAGAGCGGCTGATAGGAGGGGATGAAAAAGATCACCGACAACACCACCACCAACGCCAACAATAATAACCGCCCACCCACTTTTTTCATGTCGTCTGGTACCCCTTTATCCTGTGCGGCCTACGAATCCTTATCTTTATCCTTGTCTTTGTCCTCGTCGTCGCCGCCGCGTAGCCGAGCAATCTGATCCCGTTGTATCCGAATCTTTGCCGTATCGGCAATCTGTAACGTCACCGTGTCCTTCCCAAGATTTGATATGGTACCCCAGATACCGGATGCCGTAACCACCTTATCACCCTTCTTCAGGGCCTCCAGCAACGCCTTCTGCTGTTTCGTGCGTTTCTGTTGCGGCAAAATAACCAAAAAATAGAAAATGACGAAGATGAGTGCGAACGGAGCGAGTGATAGGATCGTGCTGGTGGTGGAGCTAGCGCCCGCGCCAGTCCCTCCACCACCGAACAACTGAGCCATTACGACCGATTGAAAGAACATGCGAACTCCTCTCTGACTAGACCGATAGGCCTACGTTTCACCTTTTACGTTTTGCGTCTTACCACTAGTCCCCTGCGGCATGCCGAAGCCCATCGACGTCCGCAACTGAAATGCCCGCTGCAGCCAGGTCGCGGGACCGGTAAAATTCGTCCCGGAACGACCGTAACCGCCCCTGTGCGATCGCTGTCCGCACTTGGCCCATCAAGTCGGCAAAATACCAGAGATTGTGAATCGTGTTCAGCCTCGACGCCAACATCTCTTTTATTTGAAAGAGATGATGCAGATAGGCCCGTGAATAGCGTGCGCAGACCGGGCAGCCGCAGGCCGGATCGATCGGCTGCTCATCCCGGACATACCGCGCCTGCTTGATCACCACCCGCCCGAAACTCGTAAAGAGCGAACCGGTCCGCCCATGGCGAGACGGCACGACGCAATCGAACAGGTCGATCCCGCGCATGGCGCCCTCGATTAAATCTTCCGGCATTCCTACGCCCATCAAATACCGCGGCTTCGAAGCCGGCAGCTCCGGCACGGTCACATCCAACATGGCATACATCTCTGCCTTCGACTCTCCCACCGAAAGCCCGCCGACCGCGTAACCCTCGAAGCCAAGCCCGACGAGATCGCGCGCCGAGGTCACACGGAGATCTGTATCCAAACCGCCCTGCACGATCCCAAAGAGGGCTTGATCCGTACGACGACGACTAGCCTGACAACGTTGCGCCCAGAGGGTGGTCCGCCGCACCGCATCGCGCACGACTTCTCTTTCAGCCGGCAAGGCCACACAGTGATCGAATGCCATCATGATATCGGCCCCCAACGCTTCTTCAATCTCAATGGCAGTCTCCGGTGTGATGAAATGTGTCGATCCATCGATATGCGATTGAAAACTCACGCCTTCGTCCGTCACCTTGCTCAACTTCGCAAGACTGAAAATCTGAAACCCGCCGCTATCCGTCAAGATGGCTCCCGGCCACCCGGTAAACCGATGCAATCCTCCCATCTCAGCGATAATCTTATGTCCAGGCCGCAGATAGAGGTGGTACGCGTTGTTCAGCATGAGACGAAAGCCGAGCTGCTCTAAATCGGCTGGATCGATCCCCTTTACCGGCCCCAAGGTGCCGACCGGCATGAAAGCCGGCGTATCAATCTCGCCATGGGCAGTGCTGAGTCTCCCCAATCGCGCGCTCGTCTCACGATCCACTTGCTGAACTGAAAAGTTCACAATCCCTCTCGTTGCTACATCTGCTCCGGTGCGGAAATCCCAAGCACCCCGAGTCCATTTTTCAAGACCTGCTGGACCCCGCTCATCAGCGCCAGTCTCGCCGCAGTCCGTTCTGGAGTCAGTACCTCCTTCTGCAACCCTTCGCCGGGAGCCAACCCATCAGGCGTACCAACCAGCAGATCGCGGTCTGCAGCGGGAGGCAGAATCCGGTGCTTATTATAAAATGTGTGGAGCAACCCGGCTAACTGTTGAAGATAGTAGGTCATCCTGTGAGGCTCATAGGCCGCTGCACTGCCTTGTAGAACCGAGGGGTAGGCAGAAAGCTTGCGAATCAGCCCCAATTCATCCGGGTCCGTCAATTGCGCCAAATCCGCCTCGCTCGGCAGTGGGCAGGCGATGCTCCGAGCAGTCGCGACGCGCCAGAGACTGGCGATCCTGGCATGGGCATACTGCACATAGTACACGGGATTGTCGGACGACCGTTGCTTGGCCAGTTCCAAATCAAAGTCCAGATGCGAGTTGGAGTCGCGCATCAAGAAAAAGAACTTGGCTGCATCGGCCCCGACTTCATCGATGACTTCCCGCATCGTGATGAACTCGCCGGCCCGCTTCGACATTTCCACTTTTTTCCCGCCGCGCAACAAATTCACCATCTGGACCAGCACGACCTGAAGACGATCTTTCGGGTGCCCATAAGCCTGTACGACCGCTTGCATCCGGGGAATGTAGCCATGGTGATCCGCACCCCAGACGTCGATGAGGAGATCGTATCCGCGCTGCAACTTA
>JANOJM010000231.1:0-4212 GCA_031418735.1 Nitrospiraceae bacterium
TTTCCGCAAACCGTTTACTGAAGCCACTTCATAGTGGGCCTGTTTCAATATGTCAAGGGTGGAGGCTCGAGCACAGATCGTACAATTCTGTCGCTGTGGCGGGGGGCATCACTCGGTAAATTCTGGTATCGAATGGCGTCAAGCTCT
Source organism: Nitrospiraceae bacterium (assembly GCA_031418735.1). Classification (GTDB taxonomy): domain Bacteria; phylum Nitrospirota; class Nitrospiria; order Nitrospirales; family Nitrospiraceae; genus Palsa-1315. Next base: position 148 of record JANOJM010000231.1, read on the forward strand.
TGGATTCCCATCAATTTTAGTCATGCCGGCTAGTTGCAAGGTGGCATGGCGATTGCGTTATTGCAGGGGGACGGGTAGCGAGACTGTCTTGAGCAGTATGGAGGAATATGATGAACATACTGAAGATCGTGCTCACAACAATGATCGCGGTGCTGTTTTCTCTCAACCTCGCCTTCGCTGTCCCTGCCAAGGTGCAGGATTCGTCCCGACACCTCTATGACCGTGTCATGGAGGAGTATAAACACAGGGACTATACGGCCGCGCTGGCTGGTTTTCGATTTTTTCTAGAACTCCACGGACAGTCCTCGCTGGCAGCTAACGCACAATACTTGGTAGCAGAATGTCAGTACCGATTGGGGCGCTATAAAGAAGCTTTAAAATCCTACTACCATGTTGTGTCCTACTACCCGCTCAGTCCGAAGCTTGCAGCTTCTACCTTGAGAATTGGGCAAACCTATACGAGGCTAAAGGATCATGAGAAAGCTCATATGATGTATGAGCGAGTGGTCGATCAATATCCTGAAAGCGCTGAAGCAGAATCTGCACGGAAAGCCCTCGACGCGGAGTCGATGCGGAATGAAGAGCCGACTCCTCAACTGACCGGCAACAGCTCGCTCGACTAGTTCTATCTCAGGACAGGCAAGGGAGACGTCGGCGATACGCAGTGGCAATCACTCATCTTCACCGACGCCAAATAGTTGAGCTAGTTGAGGCACGGTATAGGATGTGTTGGGTTTCAACGTGGTCAACGTAATGCCCGCCGCCTGTAGTACGGACTGTATCTCCCGTCTCCGAATGACCTCCTGTGGCTGAGCGGGGAACCCTTCTTCAAGTAGCACAACCTGCTCCGCAGCCTTCGTTCCCGGGTGGACCAACACAAAGTCGAGTTGCTTTAACGCGATCTGTCTCAGCACCTGAGACCGCGCTGTTCCTTCTGCCTCGACACTGACAACAGACCAGAGCGGAACCCTTGCAAAGACAAGATAGTGGTCTTCCACTGCCAAACGGATAAGATTGTAGAGCAAGAGATCAGTGTCGGTCAGTAGAGGCTGGGGACGCAACGTGACGTTAGGAGGAAGGACAAAGGGCTCTTTTCCGACTGATCCAGCAGTTGACGAGCTCTTCAGCCGCCACACCAGAAATACCAGGAGTACGATGGCAAGGCCGATGAATACATACTCCATCATGTCTCGATCACCCGGGAAGGGATTCACGCCAGCGAGGTCCACTTGGGACAATTGTGCCAAGGAGTACCGGATGGTTCGCGCCTGTCACAGAAGGGATGTTGCCCCACTCTCCAGTTACGGTTTGGTAGGCCAATAGGGCAAAGGCCACAGCCTCAAACACTTTACTGTCCCATCCCAGAGCCTCAAATGTGGTGACCGATACGGGGGCGAAGACCGTTGCGAGGTAGCTCATAATTGCACGGTTACGGACGCCACCGCCACCCACCACCACTTCATCGATTTCGCCGCTGATCCACCGCCGTGAGGTTCCCACCGCCTTGGCGGTCCACATACTGCAGGTCGCCAATAGATCTTCGATCGAGAGGTTGCGTTGCTGCTGAATTGCGATGAGTTCCTCAATGAGATCAGGACCGAATACTTCACGCCCAGTCGATTTGGGTGGCCGTTTGGACAGGAAGGGATGCGCGAGGAGCTTGCCTAACAATCGTGAATCGACCTGCCCTTTCATGGCCAGTTTCCCATCACGATCCATCAACAATCGCCCGTGGGTTACACGCGCCATAAGACTGTCCAGTACCATATTGGCTGGCCCCGTATCGAATGCCTGCACCTTGTTGAGGTGTCCCCCTTTCGGCACATAGGTCACGTTGCTGATGCCACCGAGATTCACCACTAATCGCGCGCGACGCGGATGCTTCAAGAGCAGCGCATGGGCTGCCGGAGTCAGGGGGGCCCCTTGGCCTCCTGCGGCGATGTCACGGGGACGGAAATTGGCCACAGTGGTAATCCCTGTCCGTTCGGCAATGACGGCTGGCTCGGCGATTTGGAGGGTGGAACGAATGGCCCCGACTCCCGGCGCATGGATACCATGCGGAAGATGATGCAGGGTTTGACCATGAGAACCGATCAATGCCACATTGCTCGGTTGAAGTTTCGCCTGCCGAATGACCTGTAGTGCCGCATTCGCAAACCATTCACCAAGTAGCGCATTGAGGTGACATACCTCCGCGACTGTCCCCGAGACCGATGCGGAGAGAATACGCTGTTGTAATGAGCGCGGATAGGCCAGCGTGTGTGCCGCGAGCGTTCTCGCCTTCAGTGTGCGCCCGCGCCCGGTAATGTCCACGAGTGCCGCATCGACCCCATCACCGGATGTTCCAGACATAAGTCCCACGACGCGCATTTCTTGACTTCTCCAGTGATGCGTTGCAAGTGCGGTAGGCTTGCTACGCTAATAGAACTCGCCGGAAGGGTCAAGCAGGGAAAACATCATGACGGAGCTTTCGAGATCGGCCAAGTTGTTGCGTTGACAACAAGGGAACCCAATGTTACCGTCCTCGCCCATGTTTAATCTCCGATTGGCGCGCCTGGCTTGGATAATCCTCATTAGTTACGTGTTGCTCGTAGCGCCTCTGGCATTTGCCGCCCCTCCTACGGAGCCTCTCAATATTGTGGTCACGATTCCTGTATTGAAGGATCTAGCCGAACAAGTTGGCGGTCCCCATGTACGGGTAACCTCTCTACTGAACGGCTATGAAAACGAACATACCTATTCCCCTAAGCCAAGCGATCTCGTTGCCGTCCGGAAAGCTCGGCTACTGTTCGAAGTTGGGATCGGGCTTGAAGTCTGGGTCTCTTCGTTGGTGAAAAATGCTGGCAGCGCATCGCTCAGGGTCGTTACCACCTCTAGGGGCATCGCGCTTCTTCGCGACAGACCAGATCGTGGCGGCGAAGCTCATGCCGGCGAAGAAGAGGAACGAGGGAATCCTCACGTGTGGTTGGATCCTGAAAATGCGATGACGATGATGCGGCACATTACGGAAGCGCTTATTCAGGTAGACCCGGCGCATGCCACGGAATACCGAGCCAATCAGGCCTCCTATCTTCGGAAACTGGATCAACTTCGACAGGACTTGAGTGATCGGATTACACGCCTTGTCGATCGGCGATTCATCGCCCATCACCCTGCCTGGCCATATTTCGCACGGAGGTTTGGGTTCCAGATCGTCGGGACGATTCAACCGCAATCCGGCAGCGAGCCGTCGGCTCTCCAGGTTCACAGCCTCATCGCGAAGATCAAAAAGGAACGGATTAAGGTCGTGGTCTCGGAAATCCAGCTGAGTCAAAAGATTCCAGATCTGTTGGCCAAGGAGACCGGAGCGCGCGTGGTCGTGCTTACCACTCTCACGGGAGGCCTCCCGAATACAGAGACCTATATCGACATGCTCCGTTATAATGTGCTCCAATTGACCAATGCGCTGGAAGTGCCCTAGTTAAAAATATTAACGTCCAAAGGTCATAAAGTCGCTGGCTCTGAAGGTCAGGAGACTTGAAGACTTTCGAACGTGCCGACCTTCAGACTTCTCATAATTCTTATGCCGCCTCCGATCATTCATTTCGACCACGCCACGTTCGGGTTTCCCGGAGTGGTTGCCCTTGAAGATATCTCCCTTGAGATTCAATCCGGCGAGTTCGTTGGGGTTATCGGACCCAATGGGTCAGGAAAGACGACTCTCTGCCGTGCGGTCCTCGGTTTGATGGCTCCGATGAAGGGCCACCTTAACATCTTCGACTGTGCTTGTGATGAGCTACGCTGTCACCACAGGGCCAGGATCGGTTACCTGCCTCAGAAGGGAGTGGTCGATCGTAACTTTCCCGTCACGGTACTGGAAACTGTCATGATGGGGCGGTACGGCACATTAGGCCTGTTCGCACGGCCATCAGGGAAAGACCGTAAGATCGCGCTGGACTCGTTGGCCCATGTTGGGATGGAGGGGTATCGAGACAGTGCGCTGGGCCACCTTTCCGGAGGACAGCAGCAGCGGGTCTTCATCGCCAGAGCCTTGGCCCAGCAACCGGATGTGTTGCTGCTCGATGA
>JANOJM010000232.1:0-2574 GCA_031418735.1 Nitrospiraceae bacterium
GTCATGAAGCGCTTCCTGTTCTTCCACTTCCAGCATACGCTCAAACATCCGTAACGACGCGCGCAACCGTTCGACCATGAGCAGTCGCTGTTTCTGAAGCGAAGAAAGATCCCGCTGCGTATCGGTCAGCTCGACCCCGGCCCGACGGATCAGCTCGCCGGCCTTCAGTTCAGCCTCCTTGATGACGAGATCCGCCTCCCGTTGCGCATTCCGTTTCACATCCTCTGCCAGCGATTGCGCCGAGAGGAGGGTGCTCGACAAGGTCGCTTCCGTTCGCTTCAACTCGGCAAGCTGCTGCTCTAGAAATACGATCTTTTCTCGCTGAATCGCCTGGTCTCGATTCAACGATTCAATCGTCTGTGCCAGTTCTTCGAGGAAGCGATTGACCTCTTCCTTGTCGTATCCGCGAAAGCTGGCCTTGAACACCATTTGCTGGATATCGAGCGGTGTAATTCTCATGGCATCTCCCATGGTCATCTCAGTTTATCCTCATGGCTAATTCCTTGAGTGATTGTACAATCGCAATTTGCAGGAAGGTGATGATCAGGATCACGATGATCGGTGACACATCCATCCCTATCCGCAACCCGATCATCCGTCGAATTGGCGCCAGGACTGGTTCGGTTGCACGATTGAGAAATTGCACGATTGGGTTCCATGGGTCCGGATTGACCCACGAGATCAGGGCACGACCGATGATGACCCACATATAGAGCCATAACACATAGTCAAGAATGGTCGCCACCGCCGAAAGAACATTGCCTGCGACAAACATCAGCGCCCCAACTCTTTCGATCGTGTGGTGGCCGCTTCAACCGCCGCCATGAGCGTCGCGCGGAACGCCCCCTGCTCAAGCCGATGAAGTCCGGCAATCGTCGTGCCTCCAGGAGACGCCACCCGATCTTTCAATTGAGCAGGATGCTCACCCGATGCCAGCACCATGCGAGCCGCGCCGAGCACTGTCTGAGCGGCAAGGAGTTCGGCGGTCTGTCTCGGCAAGCCCATCATGACTCCTCCGTCCGCCAGCGCTTCAATAGCCTGAAACACATAGGCCGGCCCGCTGCCACTCAGTCCGGTTACGGCATCCAATAATCGTTCTTCAACCATTACGACCAGACCGACCGATTCGAATATCGACCGAACCAGTCGAACGTCATCGTCTGAAACCCCAGCTCCCATTGAAAGGGCTGTCATGCCTTCCCGAACCACTGCCGGGGTATTTGGCATCGCGCGAACAACTCTTGCCGTTCCGCCAGCTCCTTCTGCAATAGTGCGAATCGTCACCCCTGCCGCAATAGTAATCACCAGAGTATGGGCGAGCATTGGGCCAAGCTCGCTGAGTACTGCGGGAATCATCTGGGGCTTGACCGCTAAGACGACCACGTCAGCCCACGCAACCGCTTCACGGTTGGCAGAACCAACCAGAATGCCGAATTGACTTTTTAATCGATCGCGGCGATCGGGAACGGGATCCGTTGCCCATATCGATGCAGCAGAGCAGACCTGCCCCGAGAGGAGACCTCCGATCATGGCCTCAGCCATCTGGCCTCCTCCGATGAACGTAATCTTGCTCGTGATCGTTTGATTAGGCACGCCGCACTCCCCCACCGGAACTCCTGGAAAACGAACCGACCGTTCTCACCAATCGAACCTTCAGCCCGCAGATCCATCTCATCTGATCAGCCACAGCTGAAGCGCTGGCTCTCGGAAACCAGGAAGTATTGTACCCAAACCGCCGGTCAAATGTCAGCGCGCACACCCGGACTAGGAGTCTGCGGAAAAACTATTGTGGCACGCTGAAAACCTGGTTTGTTTTGTTTATTTGGTTCATCTGGTTAGTTTCGTTCAACCAAACAAACGAGACAAACCAAATACCAGTCTTCTTTCGCTGGCGGACTTTTTCAGCATCCTGCTAGCTCCTATCGGTGAGAGAGCAAGGTGATCCCGCTCACCATCGTCCCATTCACCCGACCTTCCCTCCGATAGGAGTAAAAGAGCTGATCCTGACAGATTGTACAGAGGTTCACCGATGAAACAGAGGGTGGGGAAACACCTTCTGTTTCCACTTGCCGACGGATCAGGGCCTTGAGATCCAGCCGAGCCTTGTCCCCTTGATAGTCACGCACCACCGACTTCCAATCAGGCAATCCCATTCGGAGCTGGTCGAGCACAGGATTATCTACTTCATAACAGCAGGGACCGGCCGAGGGTCCAATACTGACTCGCAGATCCGACTGCATCGACCCGAATCTGTTCACCATCAGCCTGAAGGTCTTCGAAACAATCCCGGCGACAGCGCCACGCCAACCGGCATGAATCGCCGCCACGACATGCCGGCGTGGGTCATGCACGAGCACAGGGACACAATCCGCCGTGCGCACCGCCACCGTCACGCCGGGTTGATCGGTCACCAGCGCGTCCCACCCGCCAGGAAACTGATCCGACTCAGTGAGTGGACGATCCACCACCAAGGCATTGGTCCCATGCACTTGCTTGACGGACAGCAGCCACCCGCACCCCTGCGCCCCAGACTGACGAGCTGGCACTCCAACATCGAGTGCCAACGAGTCCGCA
>JANOJM010000233.1:0-7391 GCA_031418735.1 Nitrospiraceae bacterium
ATTGCGATTGACCCCGATTTTCCCGCCGCTCTCTTTCGGAATCACTTGCTGATAATTCGGGTAATTCCCTTCCATGAGCCGCGAGGTCAGCAGCAGCCCGCTCTTCCGGAAAATCATGAGATTCTTGGTGAACCCGATCAACGGTTCGCCCTCGCCGCCTTCTTCCAGAAGACGCTGCATCTCGTGCGCAGCCTTCTTTGGAATAATGGCTTTGATCTCTTGCGGAGCGCCTTTGGCGCCGGCATGTCCGACCTCCTGCTCGGCAACCGCCAACCGATGTCCATCGGTGCCGACCAGCCGCAAGATCGTTTTCTTCTCCGACGTGATGAGGGTCACCAGCAGACCGTTGAGGATATAGCGTGCGTCATTATCTCCGGCGGCAAAAAGGGTCTTCCTGATCAGCTCGAGGAGCCCGGCCCCGGCGAGAGGAATGAGCCCTTCTCGTTCAATCGTGGGCAACGCAGGATAGTCGGTGCTGGGGAGCCCGACGATCTTAAATTGGCTCTTGCCGGCGTGAATCGTCGTCCAATTGTTGTCGCCAGAGGTAATTTCGATTTCACTGACCGCCAGTTCCTTGATGATCTCGTACAGCTTTCGAGCTGAGAGCGTAATCCCTCCGGGTTTCTCCACGGTCGCCTTGTAATGCCCGCGCATGCCGATCTCGAGATCGGTGGCGACGATTTCCACTCCATCCTGTTTTGCCTCAATCAAGATATTCGAGAGTATTGGCATCGTGTTGCGTTTTTCAACGACACCTTGGACCCGCTGGAGGCCCGTCAAAAACTCTACTCGTCCCATACGCAGTTTCATGATCTCTTCCCCTTGGCGCAACTCCTCATGCTCGCAGGATCTGCTCCCTCAAGCTATCCAACGTGGCACTTAATGCGCTGTCGCTGTCCTTCGCTTTGATGACCTGCTTGCAGGCGTGGATGATCGTCGTGTGGTCTTTGCCTCCGAACTGCCGCCCGATCTCGGGATACGAGGAGTCCGTGAGCTCTCGGCAAAGATACATGGCGATCTGCCTTGGATGCACCAACGTCTTACTCCGGCGACGGGACTTCAGGTCGGAGATCTTTACGTGGAAGCGCGCGCCCACCGTTTCTTGAATATCGTCCATCGACACGATTTTTTTCTTGGCGCCGATCAGATCTCGGAGTACGTTCTTCGCCATCTCCAGCGTGATCGTTTGGCCCGTGAGCGAGGCATAGGCACCAAGGCGTACCAACGAACCCTCGAGTTCACGGATATTGCTTTTCATCGTCGTGGCGAGAAACTGGATGACATCGACCGGCAACGTCACACCCTCATCCTCGGACTTTTTCCTCAAGATGGCAATCCGCGTTTCCACGTCCGGCGGCTGGAGATCCGCGATCAGTCCCCATTCAAACCGCGACCTCAACCGTTCCTCAATATCGGGCATGTCTTTCGGAAAGCGATCGCTCGAGAGGACAAGCTGCTTATGCGCTTCATAGAGAGCATTGAACGTGTGGAAAAATTCCTCTTGCGTGCGTTCTTTGCCCGCCAAAAACTGAATGTCGTCGATCATCAACATGTCGATATGACGATACCGTTTCCGCAGATCCATCATTTTGTCGTAGCGAATCGAGTTGATGACCTCGTTGGTAAACTGCTCGGTCGTCAAATAGGCAATCCGGAGATCGGTCCGCTCGGCCACATAATTTCCAATGGCATTCAAGAGATGTGTTTTCCCTAGCCCGGTTTCCCCGTAGATAAAGAGTGGGTTATAGGCTTTCGTCGGCTGTTCGGCGACTGCCATACAGGCGGCATGGGCAAATTGGTTTCCTGCGCCTACTACGAAACTATTAAATGTATACCGTGGGTTGAGCTGTATTCCCCGTTTCGATCTCGCCCCGGTATTTGAGCGACTGGTGGCGGTGACACTCCCGCTATTCTCCGGCTGTTTTGTCGCCTGTTTACGAAAGATGACGAATGTGATTGAGGTCTCTTCCCCGCCCCGAGCAGTAGAGATGGCTTCAGCCAGGAGAGACCCGTGGTGTTGGCTTAACCAGTCGCCGAAGAATTTATTTGGGACGCCTAATTGAGCGGTGGAATCCTCAATCCTTTCAAGGTGAATCGGAGTAAACCACGTATCGAAAACTTGTTTTGGCACTTTCCCTTGGATATAAGCCAAGGTGTCCTGCCACACAGTTAAAGTCGTCATTATCTACGTATCATTCTTTATACACAGTGTTATTCACACCTGTTGATAACCTGGTTCTTCCATGAGGTCTTCCCTACTTAACCGCGACCAATATCAGAGATTGAAGTATTCAGGTAATACCTCGTACATCAATGCCCACAGGCTATGGACTCTGCATGCAGTGGTTGCCCAGAGTCAACCCCCAACTTTCTCCACAAAGATAGAGATGTAATACCCCATACAATTCAACTTATTACTCTCCATCCACAATATCCACTGAACCTACTCTTACTCCTACTCCTACTCCTATCTATCTTTAATACACGATAATTTAAGAGAAGAGCTGGCCATAAACTTACAGAACGATGATGTGATCTGATGAGAAAATATTATTGACCAGGTCGTCATAGGTCAAAGTTGGACGTGATCCACCAACCTTCATCCCTTCAGTAGCGACCACAGCTCCTTTAATAGAAGAAGGGGGCATGGACGAGGCTTCTTCGATGAAGACGATGTCTATATCTACTTCACTAGACTGAAAAAGCGCTGGAGAAATCTGTTCAGGTCTTTGCCGAAGTAGATAGAGGGTTGAACTCATAAATTTACTAGTCGTTTAAAAAACAAGGCTTCTATCAGCTGATTGAATAAGCTGTCTAATTTCATCTGCTGTTCGAGTTGTCACAGTAAAATCATCAGACCAAGTATCCATAGATGTCCCTAGCTCGACGATAAACGGGACAGCTAAGTGTTTAAAAGAAGGAAGATATTTTTCAAGTATCTCGGCATCGACTATCTCGTCGGTGTCTTCCATTAATAACCGTGAAGCAGGGCCTAAGAGGACGACGGTTGTGTCATGATCCCCAGCACAAAGCCCTAGTGCTATACGAAGCGCCTCGACCGGACGAGCGGTTAGATAAGGATCATCTGAAATCACCACGGCAACACGTTTTGACATAGATCACTGATAGCAACCGCAACTTCTTATGTAAAAGCGAGAAAGCGATCGCAACCGTCAATAATTCCAGACAGCACAACTAACCCGGACAACGAGACTCGTGAGTCGACAGTGGTCGTTGGAACACCATGCTGTTGACAGCCATAGGCACAGACAGACATCTTTACCCCAGCATCGATTAGACTAATATAACGTTGATCCACAACCGTCTTTACCCCTTCGTCAATGAGATAGAGATAGACCTCGATGCCTTGCCGCAAGGCGGCATAAGTGAGTTGAGCGACAGTCTCAACGCTTGGATGAGACGGGGGTGTGGATAACAAGAGACCCAACCTGCGAGCCGGCATAATTACAAACCAAAGACATCAATACAATCAATTATTTACAAGATATACAGCCTGCGAGGCTACGAGGTTTTTTCGAGAAAGTCAATATCAAAAAATAGGTTTTTTATGAGGGGAATGTGCGGGTTTTTAGGAGAGAAGCAAGGCCGGTCAGAGGGAGTTCCTCTTGAGCCTTCGATTGGAGATTACGGAGTATGACAGACCCTCGACCAGCTTCATCGTCACCCAGCAGAATGGCAGAATGGCACTTCGATCGATCGGCTTGGCGAAGATGGGCTTTCAGTGTGGTCGCGCGATAGTCGGTCTGAGATGAAACGCCAATTCTGCGGAGTTCGTCGAGCAGCACCAACCCAAGGGCGGCTCCCTTTTCTCCGAAGGCGGCGACATAGTACAGGCACTCATTTGAAAGAGACGACGAGGTCTCCGGGAGCATCAACGATATACGCTCAAGCCCGACTGCGAATCCTACGGCTGGAACAGAGGGACCGCCGAGTGTTTCCACCAGGCCGTCGTAACGGCCACCGGCGCCTACCGCATTTTGAGCTCCCAAATGAGTCGAGGTAATTTCGAAACTTGTCAAACAATAGTAGTCGAGCCCCCGCACCAAACGAGGATTGAGCCGATAGGGGACTCCAATGGCCATGAGACCGGCCAGGACTTGGTCGAAATGGGTATGGGCCTCAGGAGAAAGATGGTCGGTCAATCGGGGAGCCGACTCGGTCGCGTCCCGACAGTCCGGCACCTTGCAATCCAGCGCCCGTAGAGGGTTCGTGTCCATCCGGCGTCGGCAATTTGCACAGAGGCGGGATTCCTGCTCTCTGAGGAATGCCAGGAGGATAGGCTTATAGACAGCGCGGTCATCGGAACTGCCCAGGCTGTTGATTTCCAGCGTCAGGTCCGGCAGAGCCAGATCTGACAGTAGGCGCCACAGCAGCGCAATGACTTCGACATCTGCGCGGGGGTCCGATGTGCCAAAGGATTCGACTCCGAATTGATGGAACTGACGGAGGCGTCCCGCTTGCGGCCGCTCGTGGCGGAACATCGGGCCGATGTAAAAATACTTCTGCGGAAGCGGATCGGCCGCCCGGTTGTGCTCAATGAAAGCGCGGACTGTGCCCGCCGTGCCTTCCGGACGCAACGTCAGCGAGGTTCCGTCCCGGTCGGGAAAGGTGTACATCTCTTTCTCAACGATATCTGTCGACGAGCCGATGCTCCGAGCAAAGAGCGCGGTGAGTTCGAAGAGGGGGATCCGGATCTCCTGATATCCGTAACAGAGAGCCCAACGCCTTGCCGCGTCTTCAATGAAACGCCACCGAGGGGTCTCCTCAGGAAGGATATCTTTAACGCCCTTGATGCCCTTGATTGTGTCCATACCCCGCAACCGATGCGAAGATTTGGGACTATAGCGACGGGGTGCAGGCAAGTCAACGCGCTCGGAAGCGTCAATCGTCAGTGGTCAAAGGTCAATCGATAATGACGATTGACGGATTAGGTTCTTGCGCAGGCATTCCTGCAGCGGTATAGTGCGCGACCTGTTAAGAAGCCCTGGGAAGCCGTATGAGCACAGATCAACCGACTCGCCGTGTCATCGCATTGGCGCCGATGCCGCCAGAGAAATCCGCCTATGCCTTGGCTCGCTATAGCCGCTCGCCCGACTCGATCGAGGATAGCCTCCGCTGGGTGCACGGACATTCTGCTGAAAAGTTCTGGGATCAGTTTTACTTCGACTACGGGCATGCGTCCATCGCCGATCTCGGCCATGTCATCATCTGTTTCGAGGACATCTCCGAACTCGCGGCCATTAGACTTGAAGACGAGCCCTTGTGGGACGGCCAGGCGAAATCGAGCCGGTATCAGAATTTTGCCTCCGGTGGGTGGTACGTGCCCGATTCTATCCGAGGGTCGGAAACGGAGGGCACCTACCAAGGCATTCTCCGCAGCCTCGCCGAGATCTACCGGCTCTTGCACCAACCCCTGACCCAATTTATTTCCGAGCGTGAGCCGTGCCCCGAATCGATGAAACCAGCCGATTACCAGCGGACGATCGCCGCACGCGCGTTCGATGTGACGCGCTATCTCCTGCCCCTCGCTGCCAGGACGAACGTCGGGCAAGTCGTCAGCATCAGGACGCTGGAGAAGCAAATCACCAGACTGCTGTCGTCGCAGCTACCGGAACTGCGCATGATCGGAGACGAACTCAAGGATGCCTGCCAACGGTCGCCCGTGAACCTCTGGGGTGAACTGTGCGGTCAACCCGGCGCGCAGGAACCTCTCGCGCCGACGCTCGCTCGTCATGCCAAGCCGAACGATTATCAAGCCTCGGTCTACCAGGATCTCGCCAGATATGCGAAGGACGCGCTGCAGGGAACCGGACTCGATCAACCGGCTTCCTGGGGCAAGCCGGAGCCGGTGGATCTCATTGAGCCCCACGATCCGCTGGACGAAATTGTGGCCACGTTGCTGTACCGTGTCTCGCACGCACCCTATCGGAACCTCCTCGCAGTCGTCCGTACCTGGACGGAGAAACAAAAGCAGGAGGCCATCGATGTGGCGATGAGCACGCGAGGGCCCTATGACGAACTCATCAAGGAGTTCCGCAGCGGCTACGCCTTCACGTTCGACGTGCTGATGGACATCGGAGGCTGGCGCGACATGCATCGGCATCGGCGCTGCCAGCAGATTCAGCAGAACTTTACGACGCTACACGGATACGAGATCCCGCCGCCGCTCGTGCAAGCGGGATTAGACCGGGAGTACAGCCAGGCGATGGACGCAGTCCGTTTAGACATCGAGCAGCTGAAGAAAACCAGCGCGGAAGGGTCGCTCTATGCGACGCCATTCGGATTCAAGGTGCGGTGCCTCTTTAAGATGGATTATGCCGAAGCCGAATATATCGCCAAACTCCGCTCCGGTGTGAAAGGCCATTGGTCGTACAGGACCATCGCCTGGCTGATGAAACAAAAGCTTGCGGCGCGTTATCCTTCGCTGGGAGATCGTATTCAGGCCACCTCGCCGGACATCGAAGATACCCTCACCAGATAATCCGACTGACTCCGATGACCGACTACCAAGCTCAATGTGAAGCGAGGCTGTTGGAGGGCCAATGGGATCAAGCCCAGCAGGCGGCGCTGGCCTGGTCGCGCCATCCTGCTACCGGCACAGAGAGGAACCCGCGGCCTCATTTCACCCTGAATGTCATTCATCTGCTCCGGGGGGAGTTTGCCGAAGCCTGGAGTGCTCACGCGCAATGCTTGGAAGAACCAGAAGACATTGCCCAAGTCAAAGAGTGGATCGAGGGGTTCGTCGCGCGACAGCCTGAACAGGCCAACGCCCATCTCGTGATGGGGTTGTTCCTGGCTCAGTCAGGCCAATCCGAACAGTCGATCGCGCCCTACAAGGAAGCGATCAAGCTCGCACCACTATCCGCCCATCCTCATTATTTTCTCGCCCAGATTCATGAGCGGGCCAACCATCTTGAAATGGCCATCAAGGAATACCGCGAAGCCGTCCGGCTCGATCCTTCCCATGCGCCGGCGCGGACCAACCTCGGCGTGGCCTATCAAGAACAGGGCCGCCTGGAAATGGCGATCCCGCAATATCGGGAAGTCATCAAGTTGAAGCCACACGATGCGACCATCCACGCGAACCTCGCCTGTGCGCTTGCGGAGCAGGGGAAGTTCGAACCGGCCTTGCAGGCCTACAAGGAATCGTTGCGCCTGAACCCCAAGGATGCAGCCGTGCATTTTTCACTGGGAGATTTCTATGAAACCAGGGGCCGTCTGGACCTGGCGCAAAAAGAATATGACGCGGCTCTCGTCGCCGATCCGAACTTCGGTCCGGCGCATTCCGCGATCGGCTGGTTAGAGCTGGCCAAACAGCATATGCAGGCGGCCTACGAAGCCTTCAATCGGGCCCTCAAGGCCAACGATCA
>JANOJM010000234.1:0-3270 GCA_031418735.1 Nitrospiraceae bacterium
TTACCTGATGCGCTCGAAGAAGTTGACGGAAGAAGAGGCCTTCAAACTCATTCAGCGGCAAAGTATGGACTTCAGGAAGTCGATGCGTGAGATCGCCGAGGCCGTGCTGTTAGCCGGAGAACTCGACCAGCGGGCTGAAAAGCAGCGGGGATAGGCTAGCCTGTTAAGGAGTAGATCGAGGCGTAGGTTTCTTGGAAGTTGAGGGGCTAGAACGTATCCGTTCCTCATCCTGTTCAGACAGTTTCTTCTTGATCTCCTGCAACTCCTTCCGGAGCTCGTCCATATCGGTATCTCGTTGGGTGGGTTCCCCCTTCACAGTCGTCGGTGATTGTCCGGGAGTCGGTCGCACGTCCGATACGACAGGCATTGTGGCGAGCAGACCGTAATCGATCACCAATGTCGTGTCGGTTGAGCGTGTGGTTCTATAACTCTCAGGACGCTTGGCGGATTCCGGGACAAAGTGCACCGTGCGGTTTGCCATTTCTGCCGGATTGAAAATACGCCGATCGGCCGCGCTACTCGTTTCGGTCCGTTTAGTCCGGTAGCGATACTCGGTCAAGGTCACATAGAGGGACTGTCCATAGGCATAGAGCGAACCTGCTGTCGATTCTTCGGATATCGCTCCCGATGACTGTTCAGACTCACAGACACCGGGGGAACGAACGTCAGACAAGCAAAAGACCATCGCTGCGGATTGCGCTTGGATCGGCGCGACGGCTTGGACGACGCGAAACCCGACCTGCTGGTCCGATGCAGCTCTGGTGAGCCCTGCGACCAGGAGCGGCGCCAGGTATTCGACGTCCTCGTCCCTAAACGCTCGAACGGCTTCCGGTTTGGCGGTGCCGGCGGCCAGCTTTCCCAAGACCCCTCGGCCATCCTTGACGACCACGCCACGAAGAACTCTCGCCATCGTGTCTGCCGATAACATGACGGGGTGGGCCGTTTGAAAAGACAGGTCAGGAATCCGTTCCATGTATACGGCGCCGTGCTTGGATTCATGGATTGTGACGTCGAGATCAGGAACTGAGGCGCAGGCAGACAAGGCCAGGGCGATTCCGGTTAATAGGAGATATGCAAGTCGCGAATGATGAGCCATGGGCAATTCCTACAATTTATTTAAGTCGGCAGTCTAGCATAACTGAAAAGGGACAGACACCGACAATCTTCTACGAGGTATGAACGAAGAACCGACTACTTGACAAGGATGGCTATAGACTCCGAATATGAACCCCCTTCCTTCATTATACGAGCTGACTGATCATGTCTGAAGCCACAGCTCCACGCCCCTACTCCTGGTTGCCGGTCCTTCTCGGTGTGCTGACGGTCGCCACGCTGAGCATTGGCGCAATCGCGTTCCGATACGTCGAAACCCGCATGACCGCGACTGCAGGAGAAACCCTGGCCCATACAGCCGCTGAAGTTTCTGACAAACTGGACCGATTTCTCATTGAACGGCGTGGCGATGTGCTGATGATGGCAAGGACGTTCAGCGTGCAGCCGAAGAATCATGAATTTCAGTCAGCCTATATCGCGGGGGTCAAGATCGCATACCCGGATTACTTGTGGATCGGCGCAACGGATGCGCAGGGAAAGATTGTCGTTGCCACTGACTCGAGCACAGTAGGACGGGACTACAGCGCCGAACCCTGGTTTCAGGCCGTGCGTATCGGGCAAGGGATCCATATGGGGGACGTGGAGCCATTTGCCGTCATGGGCGGTCCTGATGCCATAGCCGTGACGGCTCCCATCACCGGGCCATACGGGGAATTTCTGGGGGCTGTGACGACGCGGGTGGGAATTCCCGGGCTTGAAGACGTCATGACGAGGACTCTTCTGGCTTTCCGGCAGCGGGAAGGATTTTGGGGAGCGCTGGAATACCAGTTTCTGACTGAGAAAGGGGTTGCCTTCATCGATTCCGATCTCCTGCATAAGGGCAACGTCAATCTCAAACAACTCAGCCTACCGTCGGCACTATTAAGCGACTCGTCTGTATCAAGTTATGTCGAGGAGGAGCAGATGCGTCGCCACGTGCCGGTCATTACCGGCTATGCAAAGACTCAAGCCCATATGGGGTTTGAGGGTATGCATTGGACGGTATTGATGCGTATGGATCGGAGCGACGTGCTGGCGCCGATTCGAGAAGTCCTCTGGAACCTTGGCCTGGCTGGGGGCGCTGTGGTGGTTCCAACGTTTGGACTCTTGGTCTGGACTATGACACGCGTGAAGAGGGAATATCGGCGAGCGCAGCAGGAGCGCGCGCTCGCCAGAGATGCCGAAGCATCGCTGCGTAAGAGCGAGGCACATACGCGGCGCATCGTCGAGGTAGCGCTCGATGGTTTTATCGAGATGGATGGCGCGGGAGTCATTACCGACTGGAATGCCCAAGCCGAACAGATATTCGGTTGGCGCCGTCAAGAGGCAGTTGGACGACTCCTCTCCGCCACCATTGTCCCTCCACAACACCGTGAGGCCCATGAACGAGGATTGCGGCACTTCCTTGCGACTGGCAAAGGACCGATGCTGAACACCAGGGTCGAAATCGCAGGCTGCCATCGGGATGGACAGGAGATTCCGATAGAACTGGCGATCTCGCCGTCCTTGGGACAGGGGGAGGGTTACACGTTCAGCGCGTTCGTGCGGGATATCTCGGCCCGGAAGCAGACGGAGCAGCAGGACCGCATGCATCAAGAGGAACTGCAACGGCTCAACGAGGCTTTGGATAGGCGTGTGCAGATTCGAACACAAGAGTTGGCCGCTGCCAACGAATCGTTGGTCGCTGAAGTGGCTGAACGGATGCAGACCGAGCGGTCGCTCGAATCCAGCCGGCAAGCATTGCAGAAGTTGACGCTCCAGTTGTTGCGCGTCCAGGAAGAAGAGCGGCGTCGTATCTCGCGTGATTTGCACGATGACATCAATCAACGGCTCGCGCTGCTTGCCATGGATATCGAAGCGGTAGGGCGGCAGCTCAGCTCCTCACCGGATCACGTGGGCAGGGCGGTCCAAGAGATACAAGACCGGGTTGTGGAGTTATCCGATGTGGTCCGTCATTTGGCCTATCAGCTTCATCCCTCCATTCTCGATGACCTCGGCCTTCCGATTGCCTTGCAGCGGTTGGTGGACGACTTTACCGCTCGAAGCCGTATCCGAGGCAGCTTCGGCCATAGGGATGTCCCCGCAGCCGTTCCTCAGGAGATCGCAAGCTGTCTCTATCGTGTGGCCCAAGAAAGCCTCAGCAACGTGGCTCGCCATGCCTCGGCGTCTCAAGTCGAT
>JANOJM010000235.1:0-6323 GCA_031418735.1 Nitrospiraceae bacterium
CGTAAGCCGGAGGCCTGCTTATCGATGGGGAAAAATGCCCATGCGGCCTGGCCGACGCCTAACCAGAAGATGGCGATTGCGGCGAATATCATCGAAAAGAAATTTACCCGTATTTGGACCGACTATGCGGCGCATACATTCAGCTTCGATCCTGAAAAGGATGTGGTAAATCTTGCCTTGTTGGAGGGGGGGGAACGCCCGGATACCTCGCCGATATGCCCCATCACCGAGTCATCCAGTCGCTATGCGTTTGTGACGTTGCGGGGAGGTGGGCTATTCGTATTCGATGTCACCACTACGCCAATGAGTCTTGTGGCCACACTCAACAATAATGAGATCCATCCTGCCGGCTGTGGCGGCATTCAGGTCGGTGAGACGATGTACGTCAATTCCGGTGGCGGCTGGCCGGTGGCGCCTCTTTCTTATGATGTGTATGCCCTCAACCTGTCCAACCTTCCAAAATCTGTTTCAGCCAAGTTGCTGTCTTCACGGGATGATCAATTTGCCGACTCCCATGGGATGGCCGCAGTCGGACGGTATGTCTGGAGTGCTGACCGAGCAGGAAACAATATCGAAATCATCGACACGGTCTCAAACTTGAGCGTGGGGTCGATCGATCTAGTGACAGATGGGAACAAGGATCCAGCTCCTGATCTCATGGACAACGCACCGGACAATCAGTATGTGTTCGTCAGCCTGCGCGGTCCTACCCCACTTACAGGGAATGACAAGATGGCGCATAATGCCAAAGGGACAATTGCAGGCGTCGGTGTCATTCATGTGGATGGCGGAGGGAAGGTTGGTCACTATAAGGGGCAGGCGACCGTCACGAATATGATAGACGGAAAAGAAACGGCGGATCCCCACGGGATTGCCGTCCGCAAGTAGCGTCGTTCTTGGGAAATATCGCAAGGCCGCGGCGTTGTCGCTGCGGCTTGCTCTGAGAACAGATGAGATGCTGTTGTTGATGAGAACATCACCGATACGACGCGGAGCTAACCGTTCAGGTTCTGTGGGTGCTGGTTTTGGGCTGGCGGTCTTGTGCCTCACGTTGGGAGCCTGCGCAGGAATGGGCTCGAGAGGTGATCTGCCGACGGTGGCATCGGTGGATCTCTCTCGCTATGTCGGCACCTGGTATGAAATTGCACGGCTTCCGATGTGGTTTCAGCGTCACTGCTTAGACTCCAAGGCGATGTATTCCAGCCGTCTTGATGGCACAGTTGGTGTGCACAATGAGTGTGTGACGGATGCAGGCAAAGTTGAGCAGGCGGAAGGTGTGGCGACGGTGATCGATGCCAAGACGAACGCGCGACTCACGGTAGTTTTCGATAACTGGTTCGCCAGGCTGTTCGGCTCATCCCGCGAGGGAAACTATTGGGTGCTCGATCTCGATCCGGAGTATCGCACCGCGATGGTGGGTACTCCGGACCGTCGATATCTTTGGATTTTGTCCCGGACCCCTCAGCTGGAGGAGCCTACCTATCGGCGTCTGGTCGAGCGGGCCCAGGAGTTGGGTTATTCGGTGTCGAACCTCATTCGAGCCCGGCGTTCCGCCTCTTCGTAACGGATCACAGCATACTCCTCTCAAGTACCAGCAGTCTGTTCGCCTTGGAGAATACCTCATGTCCTTGACTTCCTATAACAATGTGCCGGTTCCTTCGTTCATGTACGGCACGGCTTGGAAAAAAGAGGCCACGACGCAATTGGTGCAGCAAGCCGTGGCGGCGGGTTTCACAGCCATCGATACGGCCAACCAGCTAATCCATTACCAGGAAGCGTTGGTGGGAGAGGCTCTGCTTGCCCTCGCGCAGCAAGGGGTCACGCGAGATCGTCTGTTTCTCCAGACCAAGTTTACGCCGACGAATGGCCAGGACCATCGCACCCCTTACGATGCCTCGGCCAATCTCACCACCCAAGTGACTCAGTCCTTCGACAGCTCGATGGACCACTTGCACACCGACTACCTCGACTCCTATGTCTTGCATGGACCCTATCAGCGGAAGGGATTGGGCAACGCGGACTGGGAAGTGTGGGCCGCCATCGAAGGACTCTATCGGTCGGGGAAAACGAAGATGATCGGCATCAGCAATGTCACGGCTGAGCAACTCACCCAGCTTTGTGCCAAGGCGGCGGTGAAGCCCATGATGGTGCAAAACCGCTGTTATGCCGCACTTGGATGGGACAAAGAGGTGCGGGAGATCTGTCGGGCCCATGGCATCATCTATCAAGGCTTTTCGCTCTTGACCGCTAATCAAGGAATCTTTGCTGAACCAGCCATTCGGGCCATCGCTCAACGGTTGAGGGCCGGTCTCGCACAAGTCGTCTTTCGGTTCGCGATGCAGGTCGGGATGCTCCCCTTGACCGGCACCACGAATCCGCAACATATGAAAGAAGATCTTCAAGCCGAACAGCTCACTCTTACAGCTGAAGACATGCAGGTGATCGAAACGATCGGGATGTAACCTGCAGGATGCTGAAAAAGTCCGCCAGCGGCGTTCTCACATCGCTCAGAGGCTCAACGTACCGAAGCGTACGCCTCGCCTCTTCGCTCGCTGCGGCCTTGCTGGACGGCCTTTTTGAGCATCCTGCTAAGGGTTTATGTGGGGAGTTCGATGAGCCGTAGGGTATAGAGATACTGGTAGAGTCCTTTATGGTCCATCAGTTCAGCATGGCTGCCGGTTTCCACGAGGCGCCCCTTGTTGAGGACGAGGATGCGATCGGCTCGTTGAATGGTTGTCAAGCGATGGGCGATCACAAAGGTCGTTCGGCCCCTCATGAGTTGTTCCAATGCCTCCTGGACGAGTCGTTCCGACTCACTGTCGAGCGCAGAGGTGGCTTCATCCAACAACAAGATTCGTGGATTTTTTACAATGGCCCTGGCTATGGCGATGCGCTGCCGCTGGCCGCCTGACACATTGATTCCCTTTTCCCCCACGATGGTCTGATACTGGTCCGGGAAGCTCATAATGAAGTCGTGGGCATGGGCGGCACGGCTTGCCGCCACCACTTCTTCGTGAGAGGCCTTCTCGTCTCCGTAGCGGATATTATCGAGAATCGTCCCGCCGAATAAGATTGTCTCTTGCGGAACCAACGCGATCTGCCGATACCAACTGTCCATGGTGACTTGACGGAGATCGTGCCCGTCGATGGTGATGCGTCCCTCAGTCGGATCGTAGAAGCGGTGGAGCAAGTTCATCACGGTCGTTTTCCCGGCCCCCGTGGGACCGACGATGGCGACCAGTTCACCCGGCTTCGCTTCGAACGATATATCCGTCAAGACCGGCTGGCGTGGATCGTAGGCAAAACCGATATGCTCAGCCCGGATATGGCCTGAGACAGAAGATAGCGTTATGGCTGTGGGAGAGTCGCTCACCTCGGAGCTGGTGTCAAGAATCTCGAATACCCGTTGGGTGGCGCCCTGCGCCTCCCTGATCTGCGCAAACACGCGGGCAGCGGAGCTGAAGGGGCCGATCAGGATTCCGGCGAAGAGGACGAATGCAAAGAGGTCGCCCGGAGACACGCTCCCGTCGATGACCTGCCGCCCTCCGTACCATAACACCGCCGCGGCAGCAGAGAAGGTCAGGAGGCTGATGACCGGGATAAACACCGCCATGACCCCGGCCTTGCGCATCGTCAACGCGAGGGTCTGTTCGACTTGCGCCGCAAACCTGGTCTCTTCGCGCTGCGTTTGGACAAAGGACTTCACGATCCGGATGCCGGAAATCACTTCCTCAATTAGGGTACTCATTGCAGCGGTGTGATCCTGAATCGAGGTCGAGAGGGATTTCAGTTTCCGCCCGAAGACCTTGGCCACGAGAACGAGCAGCGGGAGCAGCACCAGAATCAAGAGGCAGAGCCGCCAATTCATCATCAACAGGAATGTGATCCCTCCGACGAAGGTCACGAGTTGTTTCGCACTGTCGATCGGCGTTTCGGTGACGACCGACTGGACGACCGTCACGTCATTCATGAGCCGTGAGAGGAGTTCGCCGGTTCGCCGGCGGGAAAAGAAACTCACCGATAGGGTATGCAGATGTGCAAAGAGATGGCTGCGAAAGTCGGCGATGATGCGTTGCGAAATCCATGCAGTTAAATAACTATGGCCCATCGAACAGAATCCCTGTAGCACGACGAGACCGAGAAAGACGGTAATCATGTCCGTCATTCTGGGCTGGTCGTGTTGTACGGTAATAACGTCCCACAAGGTGCCGGCCAACCGCAGCAGGGCCAGATTGATGGCGGCGACACCCATGACCAGCAGGCCTGCCAGTACCATGCGGGACAGGTAGGGCTTCAGGAACGGAAGAAATCGTGAGAAGGTGGACATGATTAAGAGACGATCTTAGAGGATGTGACTATGGAGAACCAAATAGAATGGCGGGGGGGGACAAGCCGGAGGCTTTGTTGACAGCTACAGTTCTGCGATGGACTCGATTAGGTTCCTGTTGATGGCTACGAAGTCCGAGCGATCCTTATCATCGATCATCACGTCGGTGAGGCTGATGAAGAGACGTTGCTCTTCGTTGATCGCATCGGACACACGATTCCGCATGGGAGGAATGAGGAAGTCGCCAATGTAGACACAGTTCACAGTCCGGACGCGGATGCGAACTTTCTTGCCTTCTGGCACGGCCCCTCCTCCCCTTCTCAGGTGAGTCTAGCTTTTACGGCGTTCAAACTTTTGACGCCGGCGCAGCTTCTTGTACTTGTGCTTGCGCATTTTTTTACGGCGTTTTTTCAGCACACTGGACATGCGTTCTCTCTCCTGCAAAGTGCGAAGTCTAGAAGTTTCTGCCTCAAATTGCAAGGTCATCAACGGATTAAATTCAGTATTGTTGGGACGGGGCCGACCGGCCGGGAGGAGAACCTATGATGCCGTGAGGGTGGCTCACGGGCCGCTTGACCTGCCTGATACCCGTTCCTATACTGCAACCAGCATGTCATCGCACAAATTCCCACTGTTTCCCATCTTGGTCCTGCTCGGCTCGATAGCCTTGCTCGGCGTCGGCTGCGGTGGCAAGGCGAATCCACACCCCGAAGATCACGAACGGTACCTCCGTATCGATCGGGCAGTGGAATCACTGCGTCAAGCCTATGTGAAGAAAGATTCGTCGGACCTGGCATCGCTCATGACGCCAGGTAGCCAGCTTGAGCGGATGCGGGATGAGGCCCAGGGTGATTTTTCGACATTTAGCGCCATCACGTTGGACTTCGCGGTCGAGCGCATTATGATCCAAGGGGACGACATCGATGTGTTCGTGCATTGGCAGGGGCTGTGGAAAAAAACCGCGGATGATCCGGGACTCCGCCAACGAGGCCATACGCGACTGCAGTGGGTCGGAACACAGTCGATTTTGTTGCGCGGAATTCAGGGCGACACTCCCTTTGGTATGAACGCTCGGCAGGCTCCGATCGATCCCGCACATTCCCCCAAGAAGAAATAATCTATGCCATCTCGTCGATCTCGTGCGCCGGTCCAGGCTGACTTTTTGGTCATCGGGAGCGGTGTGGCCGGTCTCCGCGCGGCGTTGGAGCTGAGCCGTTCCGGTCGTGTCATGGTATTGACGAAAGGGCATCCGCTTCAGAGCAGTTCAATTCATGCGCAGGGCGGGGTAGCGGTGGCGATGAGTGAAGAAGACGACGTGGCCATCCATTTGACCGACACACTCAAGGCGGGACATGGGCTTTGCCGGAAAGAGGCGGTGCGGGTGCTTGTTGAAGAAGGACCTGAGCGGATTCAAGAATTGATTGGATGGGGGGCTAAGTTTGACAAAGTCGGCGGTAAGTTTGCCTTCGCTCGGGAAGCTGCTCACAGTCGAAGCCGTATCCTGCGCGCGCGTGGGGATGCCACGGGGAACGAGATGGTGCGAGTGTTGATCGCCGAGGTGAATCGGCAGGAGCATATTCAGCGATTGGATCATCACTTTACCGTCGATCTCGTCGTCGACGCCGGACGTTGCTGCGGGGCTGTTGTGCTGGATGAAGGATCTGGCCGCCAATTCGTGTTGCCGGCTCGCGCGATCGTACTGACTACCGGCGGCGCTGGACATATCTATGCGCGAACGACCAATCCTCCGAACGCCACCGGCGATGGGATGGCCATGGCATTGCGCGCGGGGGCGGTGCTTCAGGATATGGAGTTCGTGCAATTCCATCCCACTGCACTCTATCTGCCGTCGAGCCCGCCATTCTTGCTGTCGGAAGCGATGCGAGGCGAGGGTGCGCAACTTCGTAACAATAAAGGGGCGCTGTTTATGCAGCGATATCACCCCATGGGCGCGTTAGCGCCGAGAGACATCGTGTCCCGGGCGATCTTGGCGGAG
>JANOJM010000236.1:0-1707 GCA_031418735.1 Nitrospiraceae bacterium
CCGATGTCCCGTAGAATGTTCGTCAGTTGAAACGCCATTCCGAGGGCGACGGCATAGTCCTGTGCCCTGGCCGACGTGGGGCCGAAGATATGGAGGCAGATGAGTCCCACGACGGACGCAACACGATAGCAGTAGACCGAGAGGTCTTGAAACGAAGCGTATCGCGACGCAGTAAGGTCCATTTCGACGCCTTTAATCAGCTCATCGAAATAGGCCTGTGGGATAGCCAGTTGCCTGACATGGTAGGCCAGACTGACCGTCACCGGGAAGGTCGGCGTGCCGCGGTAGGCTGCTTCAAGCTCATTCCGCCACCGTTGGAGTTCATCCTGAGGGTTACTTCCTGCCGGAGGCTCATCGACCGCATTGTCGACTTCCTTACAGAAGGCATAGACCGTGTACATCGCAGCGCGCTGCTTTCTCGGAAGAAAAAGGAAGGAGTAATAGAAGTTGCTCCCGCTCTTTTTGGTGAGAGCCGTGCAGTAGGCTTGTGCGTCAGTGGTGGAGAGTGAAGTCATAGGCGTCGATTAATCGGTCTTGATCCAAGGCGGCGGGCCATGGATTCATGGATGGGGTGGTGGTCTGACGGGTGCAGGATAGCCGCCAAGAGTTCGATGCCGTCGATCAGGCGAGGGCCCGGTCTGCTGAAATAGGAGGAAGCATCTACTAGATATGTCTGTTCGGCTAACGTAGGTGAAAGCTGCCATTGCCCCGGCTGTTGCATCAGTTGGAGCAGCTCTGTGTGTGTTCGTTCAACAGAAAAGCCGCAGGGCATCACGATGAGGATGTCCGGAGCCGCTGCCAGGACCTCGTCCCAAGTCACAACTCGTGATTTGCTCCCAGGCTGGGCGAGGACATCCTGGCCGCCGGCTAGCTGGACCATTTCAGGAACCCAATGGCCTGCGACAAACAGTGGAGAGAGCCATTCGATACAGGCGACGCGAGGGCGATGAGCGATATCTCTGACGCGATCGTGCACAGCCTTGATCCGGTCGCGCAAGTGCGCGGCGAGACGATGGCCTTCCGTTGGCCGTCCTGCAGCATCGCCGATCCGTACGACATCGTCGATTACGTCATCGACCGTACCGGGATTCAATGTGAGGATGGTCGGTTGATGAGGCATGGAGCGAAGGGTGTCATGCAGTTGTTCCGGCGTAATGGCGCAGACGTGGCAAAGGTCTTGAGATAGGACCAGATCGGGGCGAGCATCTCGCATGAGGCGGTCCTTGAGCCGGTAGAGCCGTTGTCCAGAGGCGACCAGCTCACGCACTTGTCTGTCGATGTCGTCGCTGGCCAGTCCATCAGAGGGAATCATCGGTTCAACCATGATGGGCACGCTTCTGACCGATGGCGGATAGTCGCACTCGTGGCTGATCCCGACCAGTTCATCGCGCAGACCGAGTGCGGCAATCACTTCAGTTGCACTGGGAAGCAGAGAGCAGATTCTCATGGCTGAAAGAAGTCAACAGTCATTGGTCAATAGTAAGAACAGGAAACCATCCTCAATGATCATGTCTGTGGATCGTTTTCGCGAATGACGAGTGACCATTGACGTTACCCTCTCCAGAGCCGATCGCGGAGTTCGCTGAGGCGAACCTCTGAAAGACTATGGATAACTGCATGGGCTTCATGCAGGTCATGGGTCGTGTGTGTGTTCGCTACGGCAAGGACTTTCATTCCCGCAGTTTTTGCGGCACGGATACCAGGGAT
>JANOJM010000237.1:0-2500 GCA_031418735.1 Nitrospiraceae bacterium
GATGTCGTGGTCACCCTCTTTCATGTGCTCAAGCCCATGCCGCGAGGGTTGTTGGAACATGGCGGATCGGAGAATCCTGCCGCTGAAGCGCAATTGAGCGCGCAGTTGCGCGATGAGCAGGAAGCCTGGATTCGGACGGAACGGGAATCCGAGTGCGGCGTCCTGAAGGAGGCGTGCAAGATGCTTGAGCAAGCTGGATTCGACCTGAGCCACATGAAAGTGAAGTATGGCCATGATGACGATATTGCCAGAAGTATTCTCGAAGAGGCGCGCAGCGGACATCATGAAACCATCGTTGTGGGGCGGCAGGGGACATCCAGGATCAAACAGATCTTCGGCGGCGGCACGACCGATCATGTACTGCGCGACGCAAAGGGCTTAGCGATCTGGGTGGTGGAATGAAGCTGGTTGATTCAATGTGGTGCACGTACGTATCACATATGAATCGTCGCACGGTGAAGAGGAACTGCCATAAACAGCTGTTGGCCTACTTCTCAGGATTCTGGGTACTGATCACACTCCTGTTTCTGAGTACTACTCCAGTGAATGCGGAGTGGGTGGCGGTTGAGAAAGACTATTTTTTGTCAGGACTACAGACGATGTACGTCGACCCAGACAGCATTCGCAGAGAAGGGAGCCTGGTGACGATGCGGCAATTAATTGATTTTAAGTGGATGCAAGGGAATGCGCGAGGGCCCACCAGGTTTTTGTCGACGGAGACGCACAAACAATTCGACTGCGCGGGAAAGCGCCTTCGATTGCTTGCTTTCTCGGAGTTCTCACACCGTATGGCAAGCGGGATACGGGCTGATGGATACGTCGACACAGGCAGCTGGATATCAGTGGAACCAGATAGTATTAATCAGGCTCTCTGGGAGGTTGCCTGCGACTAGGAGTAATCGCGCCGATGCACGCAACCTTCGGCGTAGAGAAGGTTACGGAATGAGCGGCGTTACGTGCCGTCGCGAGAAAGCAGATAGAAATCACACCACCAAGGAGGGGCCTATGACCGTCACACGATCGGCGTACATTTTCTCGATTGCCGCGTTCCTGCTCGGATTTGGCTTAGGAGGGGTGTCGTTGCATGTTGCTTCAGCGCAAGGACTCTTCGGGTTAAAAGCCTCAGTAAGCCAGATCGGGACCGCTTTGGTCGAGATGCAGAAAAATGTGGATGCGCTCCAGAAAAATATGAGCACGATTAAACAAGCTAAAGATCAATTGTCTACCCTGTCACCGGCGGGTAGCGACGCGATTAAAAGCAAGGCTGAATCTCTGAAACAGCTCGTCCCAGGATTGAGCCAATAGCCGTCAGTCTGGTGGGTTCTATGTCTTCAACTTTCCGAAGACGCCGAGTGGTGAATAGAGGGAATGCCGCCAACTACTTGGGCCAAAGGAGTAAAACGTGTATGCCCAGATAGCCACATCGGTCAGGCTGCCCCATTGGGCCTTCCCCTGCCACAGATGAACCAGTACTAACAAAATGCCTATGAGAGAAATAAATCGAAGGAGGTGACAGCCCACCGACAGCCGAAGAAGAGAGAGTACTACGGCTCCAATGAGACTGCCTGCGAACAAATCTGAGGCGAAGAGGGCGCCATCAGTAAGATCTCTAGAAAAAAAATGCCAGGCCCCCATCCACAGGAGGAGAGCATGAAAGCCCCACCATGTAATCGTTCCAAGAAGCATATCTCTCTGCGAGGTCTCCATCGAATAGCCCTCATCTAGCTGGTTACTGACGACCATCTTCCGCTCGATGCGATCGTTCTGCACTTGTGCAGACCGACAGTAGCATACGAGCGGGATAATATAGCAGAAACCGGTAGCGAAAAGCGGTAAGTTGTGTGAGCGCCATCGTGTAGAACAAACAACTGCTTGTTACGTGGAGAAGTGGCGTCATTCTTATTGATGCGTCAAAATATCATTATGCTGGTGAGGTTAGTCGATCTCACGTGCCACATGCGCATCGAATATATATGTAAGCCAGGTCTATCGATTACAGGGGATCAGGACCGCGTTACTTGGTGAGGCACTAATAGTCGGCCAATCGAAAGGATGCAGGCTTGAAGTGACCATGCATCTCCACCCAATCTCCGATGGTAAGTCTCGCTGTGGATGGGTCGGTGGCAAGCCGCATTTCATCGTCTATCATGACCAAGAGTGGGGTGTGCCGATTCACGATGACCGGAAGCATTTCGAGATGTTGCTGTTGGAAGGCGCGCAGGCCGGTCTGACGTGGGAAACAATCTTGTTGCGGCGGGAGGGCTATCGTCGGGCGTTTGCTGAGTTCGATCCGAAGCAAGTCGCGCGATTTATGGCGAAGAAAAAAGCCCTGCTGCTGAAGAATCCCGGCATCATCCGCAACCGGCTCAAAGTCGACTCGGCGGTAACCAATGCGCAGGCCTTTCTGACTGTCCAGGAGGAGTTTGGTTCCTTCGATTATTATGTCTGGCAATTTGTCGGTGGAAAACCGAAAGTGAATCGCTGGGCAAGTATGTCGCAA
>JANOJM010000238.1:0-3007 GCA_031418735.1 Nitrospiraceae bacterium
ATCTGGCGTCCTAACCAGCTGAACGACGGCCCCTCGAACACAATTTATAGCGGAAGATGTGAATGACAAGACTATATCTAGCGGTTGGTCCCGTCTACAATTTCATCATTTTCGTTCAACTGTCCGTTCTGCTCCCAGTGAGCCAGCTTTGGCCCTGGTAGGCGGAACAGGGATCGAACCTGTGACCTCTGCCTTGTAAGGGCAGCGCTCTCCCAACTGAGCTATCCGCCCGATTTCCTTAGCAACGTTGGCGGATGCTACCAAGTCCACCTGCCCTTGTCAATCGAATCTCGCACGCTGCTTGCGTTTTCGGCCCCTGTGCATTTCACTCATCATGAATTGCGCTCTCATTGGTTATGTTTTTTGCCCCCGGCGCAGGCCCACTCGGGGAAAATATTTATCATGCACCCGCTTGAGCCGTCCCCGTTCAATATGCGTATAGATTTGCGTCGTCGCAATATTCGCATGTCCGAGCATCACCTGAACAGATCGAAGATCTGCGCCGCCTTCGAGCAGATGCGTCGCAAACGAATGCCGGAGCATGTGAGGCGAAACGACCTGCGTAATCCCCGCTCGCCGTGCACGGCGTTGCAGCAACTTCCAAAAGGCTTGCCGTGTCAACGGCCCGCCCCGCCTCGATACGAACACATACCGTGAAGCCCGCTTTTTGAGAAGCCGTGGCCGCGCCTCTTCCACATACTGCTGCAGCAACTGTCTGGCCCCCTCGCCCATCGGCACGAGACGCTGCTTCGCGCCCTTACCCGTGACCCGGAGGTACCCGACATCAAGATTGGCCTGCGCGACTTCGGCCATCACCAACTCCGATACGCGAAGCCCCGTCGCATAGAGCAACTCCACCATCGCGCGATCGCGCAAATCTTCGGGAGTTGGGACTGACGCCAGGTCCAGCAATGATGTGACGTCGTGCTGCGACAATATTTTCGGCAGTCGAACGCCGCGCGATATCGGCGCCAGGCCGACGGGTGGATGCTCCTCGATCATCCGTTCCCGCGTCAAAAAGCGGAACCATCCACGAATAGCCGAGAGGCAGCGTAGAGAAGAGGCGCGAGACAACCGCGCCTCGTGCAAGGAGCGGAGGAATCCCGTCAACGTCTTCTGCGTGAGCGCCCCGATCGGCACGACACCGGTTCGATGCAAGTAGGAGTGGAATTTATGCAGGTCGCGGCGGTAGGCTTCAACCGTATTGACGGAGAGACCACCCTCCACCCGGAGATGGCTCAAATATCGCTCAGCCAGCGGATCCAGCATCATCTGTGCGATGATAGCCAAATGCTCGGATGAACACAACGAAGGCTATCGGAGTTTACCTTGACACCCCGACAGGATTTCCGATAGTAGTCACATGCACCTGTCATAGCCGTCAGACCTCCAGGAGCTCATGGCCCGCCCGTTGATATTTTCGTCCTCACACCGCACGTACACCCTTGCTGCACGCTGGTGCCTGTCCCCTCTACTTGTCTGGAGCATACTTGGGCCAATCACCGGATTCGAGTTCCATTCGCCCGTCTATGCAGAAACAGGACTCGCTAGCCCGGCAACCCATCCCACGCTGAAGCAGGCGAAGCGCCTGATCGACGCAGGTCAGGCGGAAGAAGCCATCACCACACTCCGTCGTTTTCTGGCCACCTCTCCGAAGCCGGAGCTGCTCGACGACACCTATCTGCTTCTCGGGGCAGCCCTGCACAACGCAAAGCAATATGCAGACGCCTTGAAATACTTGCGGCAACTACAGACTGAGTTCCCCGACTCAGAGGTGACAGAACGCGGCAAGTTGCTGCAGGCCCGAGTTCATGCAGCGATGGGGAACCTCGATCTGGCCTTGCCGATCTTGACGGGCCTGCGCAATCTTTCCAAAGATGACAGCACGAAACGAGAAGCCCTGCGGCTGAGCGGCGATTTCTACGCGCAAAAAAAGGACGCGACCCGTGCCATACAGGCGTGGCTCGCTGAAGTGGCCTTGGGAACCGACGACCAAGCGGAAGACGTGCGAACCCGCATTCGCGATCTAGCCAGCGAAACGTCCGACAAAAAAGCCCTCGATCAAATCCGGGACACCTTTCCGCGCAGTTTCCCCGGTGATCTTGCGTCTCTCCGACTCATCGACCTCTACGTCGCACGAGGAGAAGAACACCAGGCCATCCGGCAGATCCAGCAATTTCTCATGAATTTCCCGACCCACCCGCAGTCGGAGAAAACTTCAGAACTCCTCACCACACTCCAAGCCAAACTCAAATCCAACCAGTTTTTCATCGCCGCGGTCCTGCCACTTTCAGGAAAACTCGCCCCCTTTGCCGGTGAAGTGCTCAGTGGGATTCAGCTGGCGGTTGAAGCCAATAGAGACCGGACAGGGAGCGCGTCGGTCGGTCTTATTGTCAAAGATTTGGAATCGGATTACGCCTCGTTTTTAGACGATTTTTCCGAGCTGCTGAACAACGATCGCCCCCTCGCCGTGATCGGTCCGCTCCTCTCGAAAAATCTGCCGGTCATGGCTGAACTCGCCGAGCGCGCCCACATCCCGTTGATCACGCCCGCGGCGACTTTCCCCAACGTCAGACGACTCGGCAACTATGTGTTCAGTACGGCGCTCACCTATCAACTGCAAGCCAAACGAATCGCGTCCTATGCCATCAAGGAGCAAGGCTTCCGCCGATTCTGCATCCTGCATCCCGACACCACCTATGGCCGCGAGCTGGCCAGGCTCTTTGCCCAAGAAGTGCGCCAGCACGAAGGGGAAGTGATCGCCATTGAGTCGTACAAAGAAGGCGAAGCCGACGTGAGCGCGCAACTCAAACGCATGAAGGCAGAGGACCTCAAGCGATATGGCTTATCCGTGCCACTCGATCAGACGAAACTGACCGGGAAATTGACAAAGCTGGACAAGAAAATTTTCTACACACCGGGTTTCGATGCGATCTTCATTCCAGGCCGCGCAGCCGACGCCGGCATCATCACCTCCCAGCTCAATTTCCACGACATGAAAGTGCCC
>JANOJM010000239.1:0-18125 GCA_031418735.1 Nitrospiraceae bacterium
ATGCGCGAAGGCCGCCTTCACGAGTGCGCGAAATGCGCTTTCTTCTTGCTGGCTGAGCCTTGTGCGCTCTTTCGCGCGCAGTAAGACTACCGCCGAGGCGACTTCCGGCCTGGGGCGGAAACACTGGGCTGAGACACGGAACGATTTCGTGATGTCAGCGGCATACTGTGCCATCACCGAGAGCACACCATAGTCAGAGCCACCGGGGTTTGCCACGAGACGATCTGCCACTTCGGCTTGCAACATGAGCACCATACGGGGAAACCGGCCACGCTGGTCGAGTAATCGAAAGAGCAGCGGAGTTGAAATATAGTAGGGCAGATTAGCGACAACGACGGTACCCATCGGCAGGGTCTCGACCGGATAGGCCAGCGCGTCCTCACAGACCAGCTCCACATTCGGAAGCTCCGCTTGTCTGGTTTCGAGATAGGCATGGAGCCGTGGATCTACTTCGACCGCCGTCACACGACCGGCAGCATGAGATAACGCCTCTGTCAGGATGCCGCGGCCTGGACCGATTTCCAATACGTGGTCGCCGGATCGCAGTTCTGCCAGCGCGACGATTTTGCGCACGATGTTAGGATCGATTAGAAAATTTTGACCTAGCCGTTTGTTCGGCGGAGGGAGGTCTGGGATGGACACAAGTCAATTTCCCTTGGGAGGAGGAGCTGCTTGCGCCAATTGCTTCGCCAGATCTGTAAGCGGGACTTTGAAATAGTCGGTGAGGTCGGTAAATTCTTCCACGAGATCGTTGGTAAAGGAAGGCCCCGGCTGCAGAGCGGCAAACTTCTGCCCCTCCTTCTGGCCCAGAGATTCGGTAATAAGCGCACTCGTCTTAGATTTCCACTTAGCCATTCGTTCGGCTCCTGCAACGGTATTGAGCGTCTCCATGGTCTCTTGGAAAATCTGATCCAATTCCTTCAGCTGCTTATGAATCATGATATAGGCTGCACCCGATTGGTTGGTCATAAATGGACTCCTGTTGCTTTGGTTTATCTGGTGTGTTTTGTTTATTTGGTTTGTTTCGTTGAAGTTTCCGTCAACCAACCAAACAAGACAAACCAAACAAACCTTTCATCAACGTCTTTTAGTTAACCTGGCGGCCAGCGTGATCGCCGCGATCAGGCTGCCTGGGTCTGCGATGCCCTTTCCCACGATATCGAACGCGGTCCCGTGATCGACCGAGGTACGGATGATCGGCAACCCCACCGTCAGATTCACACAGGTACCGAAGGCGACAAGTTTCAAGGGAATGAGCCCCTGGTCGTGATATAGGGCCACTACCCCATCGTAATCGCCCTTCGCCGCCTTGCCGAACAATGTATCGGCCGGTAAGGGATCGCTGGCATGAATGCCCTGAGCCTGCGCCGCGCGAGCTGCCGGGAGAATGACCCGCGCCTCTTCGTCCCCGAATAATCCATGCTCTCCCGCATGGGGGTTCAACGCCGCGACACCGACTCTCGGTTTCTTAATTCCAAATAGATCCCTCAAGGCCAGATGAGCCAGCCTGATGGCTTTTTCGATCTTGGCCTGGGTGAGGAGTGCCGGCAAGTCTTTGATCGCCACGTGAGTCGTCACGAACATGATTCGGAGCGGCCCTCCAATAATCATCATGCCGGACTCCTCGGTCTTAGTCAGGTCTGCCAGCAGTTCCGTATGGCCGGGGAAATGACAGCCGGCCATGTTGATCGCTTCTTTGTTGATCGGCGCTGTGACGATGCCATCGATACAACCAAGTTGGGCAAGCTCCACGGCTTTTTTGATGAACAGCACGGAGGCCGCTCCGGTTTCAACCGCCGCAACTCCACGCGGGAACCGCCCAAGGGGATGATCGAGCGGATCCAGCACAGCCAGATCACTCAGGCGCGGTGGGTTAGGATCGTGGCCCTCCACGCGCATCACGTTCATCTTGAGTTTCAGGCTCTTGACCGCCTGCTGCATCACCGGAAACGAGCCAATGACAATTGGACGACAGAGGCGCCGCAATGCCGGACTTACCAGAGCCTTCGCAATCACCTCCGGGCCGATCCCCGCCGGATCTCCCATGGTAATTCCGAGCAGGGGTTTGTCTTTCATCCTCGTCATGTTTTTCTCAGCACTCATCATCTTTCACCAATCACTCAACACCTAGGATGCTCAAAAACACCTTCCAGCAAGGCCGCAGCGAGCGCAGAGACGAGGCGTACCCAGCGCGGTACGTTGAGTCTCTAAGCGATGCGAGAACGAAGCTGGAGGGGTTTTTCAGCATCCGGCTAAAAGGCATATAGATACACCACATACCCTATATAAAGGATG
This sequence comes from Nitrospiraceae bacterium, assembly GCA_031418735.1. Lineage (GTDB taxonomy): Bacteria > Nitrospirota > Nitrospiria > Nitrospirales > Nitrospiraceae > Palsa-1315. Next base: position 2,296 of record JANOJM010000239.1, read on the forward strand.
GCACTCCCGCTCAGCAACCAGGGTCTCCAGAGAGCGCCCCATGCGGCCTGCGCCAATAAGAAGGTGGCCGCAGTCACTGCGAGCACCATGGTGATCAAGGCCGTCGGCGCCAACGTCCAGTCCGTACCCAGGAGCCCGATCGAGACCGGGATTGTACCCTGAAAGACGATCGCGCCTGTGACATTCCCTACCGCCAACCGATCCTTCTTCCGATAGAGCCAGAGAAAACTGTTCGACATCTCAGGCAACTCAGTCGCCAGGGGCGCGACGAGGAGAGCCAGGATCAATGGGGAAATCGATAGGGCTCCCGCGATCGTTTCTGCGGCAAGGATGAAGAGATGCGCGCCGAGTGCAAGCCCGGCCAAGCCAAGGACTGCTTGAAGGCCAATAAGTCCAAACGACGGGACTGCCGCCTTTCTGGCAAAGAGCAGCGGCTCAAGCCCATCACCCTCGCCCCCCTCCTCATCAGTCTCGCTGAACTTCAGCTTGACGTAATAAAGATAGAGGCCTATCAACCCGACAGCGGCGACGGCATGCGCCAGTCGAGACGGAATAAACACACAGGCCAGCGCAACGCTGTACGCCGCCACAAAGAAGGAGAGATCGCCTCTCACAGCACGATAGTTCAACCGGAATGCGGCGGTTCGCTTCCCCAGCCCGGCATAGACTATCAGCAAAACGGCCAGGATGGGGATCACTAGGGTGGTCAGCATGAAGGGGGCACCGAGGATCGCGCCCAGCCCCACCTCCGCTTCGGCACTGCTGGCCCCGAAAAAAATGGCAATGACCGGGATGGAGGTTTCAGGAAGTGTGGTGCCGATGGCCGCCAACACTCCGCCGACCGCGCCTTCGGACAGGTTGAATCGCTTGCCCACCCACTCAATGGCGTTCGTGAAGAGCGTGCAGGCGCCCAGCGTCACTGCGACGGATACAAGGAATAAGAGGGTATAGAGTAGAACCGTCATCCCCGGCCCGTTGGCCTAGCGACTCGCTGTTTGGCATAGGCGAGAGTTGCGTCTTCGAGCACGTCTTTTACAGGGCGGCCCGTTCGTTCGGCTATCCGCCTGCAATCGAGATATTCCGGAGCCGCTTTGGCCGCAGTCTCGCTCACATCAGCGATCTTCATCCGAACAATTCCACCGCGCACCTTCACCGAGACAAACCGACGTGGAAGGATCTGTCGCATGACCTCACAAATCCGGACTCCCAACGTGGTCGTTTCCTGAAACAAGACGTCAAGAATCCGATCCAGCTGCGCCGAAACCGCGAGACAGGTCAGAACGATGCCGGGCCGTCCACGTTTCATGATGACCGGCGCCAGCGTCACATCAAGCGCCCCGCGCGCGAATAACTGTTCCATCACATACTCATACGTTTGCGGGTTTACGTCGTCGAGGTTGGTTTCAATCTGCAGCACGGTATCTTGTTCCCGCACTCCTCGGGATGCCGGTTGCGCGAGAAACACCCGCAAGGCATTCGGCCAGCCGTCGGGATCGGCATCGCCTGCTCCATAGCCGATGGCGGTCGGTGTCATCACCGGCATGGGACCGAACTCCGATGTCAACGTACGCAACAGGGCCATGCCGGTCGGCGTGGTGAGCTCACGGGGCGGGCCTACACTGTATATCGGGGCTCCTTTCGCCAGAATGGCAACCGCGGGACCAGGCGCCGGCAGGATCCCATGAGCCGATTGCAGCGTCCCGGCTCCCACGTTGACAGGGGAAGACGTCACACGCGTGACGCCCAACAGATCGCAGCAGATCAGCCCTCCGACAATATCGACAAACGAATCCAGCACCCCCACTTCATGGAAATGGACGTGATCCTTGGCCACGCGATGGGCATGTCCTTCCGCTTCGGCCAATCGATCGAACACCGATCGGCTTTGTCGCTTGATCTTGTCGGGAATCCGACTGGCGGAGAGTATCGCGTGGATCCGATGAAGCGAGAGCGGCTTACGCAATCCTGACGTGATCACGACATCCACTTTCGTGGCGTGGATCGCCCCTCGATGCACCCGCCGCTTCTTTAGCGTAAACCCTGAAAGCCTGAGTCGTTTCAGCCCGCTCACCAAGTCGGGAAACGGGACGCCCACATCCACGAGCGCGCCGAGGATCATGTCGCCGCTGATGCCGGAATAACAATCGAAATGGAGATGCGCGCCCACGTGCGTCCTTTCTCTGCCCATTCAAACCGCGCCCATCTTACCCAAGCTGCGCCCGAACGGCAATCGGCTCGTCGAGGCGAGACTGATGACAGTTTGAGGTTCAAGGCTTTTGGAACTTCGAACTCAGAACTTTGAACTTCTTGTCCCTGCCTGTCGCGCTTTCCCTGCCCATCTCGCTTGAATACATTGACAGCCTACCGACGCTGTGTTATCCCCACTGCAATCGCCCACTGTCTGGGCGCTTCACAACAATAGGCTGGTAACGCGCCAATCCCCTATGACAAATTGCCGGTCCCTCATCACGCCCTGCTCAGAGTTATTCGGACCGTGGCGTGGTCGGGTCGTCTGGGCGCTGCTCTGCGCCACGCTGCTGTTCTTGGCCCCACCTGCCGTCTCGGCAAAATCGAAGCCGCACAGGGCCCCACGCCCAGAACCGGAGCTCAGGATTCTCGATCTGAACGTCTCCCCCAACCCCTATACAGTCTCATCCGGCCCGTTGCAGTTTACCGCCTTGGTCCAGCTACCCAAGGAGTTGGATGGCGCGACCCTGCTGGAAGTTTCTTCATTCATTACGTCACCGTCGAAAAATTCACTGCGTTTCCTGACCGCACGTAAGCCACTGGAGCCACACACCGCCTCAACAGACGGCGCAGCTCCTCCGCACGTTTCTGTCCTCCTGACGTGGGATGGATTGGATCAGAAAAAAACTCCGTCGGGAGCGGGGCTCTATCAATTCGAAGTGCGAGCCAAGTTACTAGCGAACGGCGAGAAGGGTCCCAGGACTCAGATGCTTGCCTGGCCGAAGCGGGGAACGATCGAAGTGAAATAAACCTCGGCGGGACGCGCGAGACAGGCGCGACTGGCGGGTAAAACAAGATCTATCACTCGTTCAACATCTACCTTTCACGCTTTTCCCGCTTGTCTCGCCCTTCGCGCGCCTCTCCTAAGAGGTTAATCCGGTGCGCAAGACAGCCGGCCCCGAACCCATTGTCGATGTTCATCACCCCGACTCCCGCCGCGCAGGAATTCAGCATCGTCAACAACGCCGCGAGCCCGCCGAAGCTTGCGCCGTAACCTCTGCTTGTCGGCACAGCGATGACTGGACAGGGGGCCAATCCACCAACCACGCTCGGCAAGGCCCCATCCATCCCTGCGACCACCACCACCACCCGAGCATGCATCAGTCGGCTTTGACGCTCCAACAACCGATGAATGCCGGCTACACCCACGTCATAGATCGTCTCTACCTGGCTTCCCATTACCTCTGCCGTAACTTTCGCTTCTTCCGCGACAGGAATATCCGACGTGCCTGCCGTGATCACCAAGATATGCCCCTGCAGCTTCTGCTTGGGGTTTCGAATCGCGACAATGCGCGCCTCGTCATGATAGACCGCTCGACGATCGAGTCGTTTAATGGCCATCGCGACCTGGCGAGTCGCGCGCGTTGCGAGTAACGGGCGATGATGTTTCAGCAATGCCGTCGCAATAGCGCGGATCTGAGGCGTCGTCTTCCCCTCGCAGAATATGACCTCGGGAAATCCCTGCCGTAATGACCGGTGATGATCGACCGAGGCAAATCCAATATCTTCATAGGGGAGTGTCCGAAGCTGCCCGATCGCGGCCTCCACAGGCAAGGTACCTGCTCGCACTTCGGTCAGGAGTCGTTTCAATGCTTCAGGGTTCACGGCTGTCCTTTCTCCGGCTTTGCATCACGCTCCATTAAATCGGTCACCGCCTTCCGGCACGACTTCCCCTCAAACAACGCCGCATTGATCTCCTGCACGATCGGCATGTCGACCCGGTGGCGTCGCGCAAGTCCTAACGCCGCTTTCGCCGTTCGCACACCTTCGGCCACGGCCTGCATGTTTCCGAGAATCGTCTCCAGCCGCTCGCCCTTTCCCAGTCTTACGCCGACCATGTGATTCCGACTCAAGGATCCGGTGCAGGTCAACACCAAGTCCCCGACGCCGGACAGTCCGTAGAACGTCCGTGGGTCCGCGCCCATTCCGACGCCCAGCCGCACCATCTCAGTTAACCCACGCGTAATCAACGCAGCCCGCACATTATGACCGAGATCCAATCCATCCACCACGCCGGCTGCGATCGCCATCACATTTTTAAGCGCCCCGCCGAGCTGGACGCCCAGCACATCGTTATCGGCGTAGACTCGAAAGGCCGGTGTCATCAACACAGTCTGGAATGTCTTGACCAGCTCCTCGTCACTCCCGGCTAAACAAAGCACTGCCGGCTTCCCTGCGCTGACTTCAGTCGCGAAGCTCGGACCGGACAACACCATGAGATCCCGATGCATCACAGGCGGAAGCACGTCGGTCATGACCTGAGTCATCAAATTCAATGTATCTTCTTCAATCCCCTTCGTCGCGCTGACGAACGGGATCGGAGTGGAAAGAGACCGGACCAACTCGCGCAGCACAGGACGTGCAACGTGGGATGGCACCGCAAAAAGCAGTCCCTCGCACTGCTCGGTAAGCTCCGACAACGATCCGGTCGCAACGAGCGATGGGGGGAGCGCCACACCGGACAGGAAGACCGGATTCTCATGTTTCCCGTTGATCGCAGCTACGACCTCTCGCTCATAGGCCCAGAGCCGAGTTTCCAGGCCTTTCTCCGCCAGATGTTTTGCCAGTGCGGTGCCCCAGGCGCCAGCCCCGATGACTCCTATTCGGCTGATAGTCTGCATGTCGTTGGTCAGCTACCCCAGGAGGATGCTATAAACCGGCCTCTTTGTTTCTGGTTCATCTGTTTTATTTGGTTGGTCCGATTCAACCAAATAAACGAGACAAACCAATCAAACCAGAGCAACCAGTCAATGGTGAGCGGATTATAGGAACCGGTTCTTTCGCCTGTCAATGAATGAGAGGCGGTCTTTGGAATCCATCACGACATGAGAGACTCCACTGCCCTAGCAAACCGGCGCACTTCCGTGTAGCCTAGGAACATCCATGAAACTCTGTCCTTCTTGCCGACGTGAACTCCCGGAGATTAGCCGCTACTGTTCGCAATGCGGTCAGCGGCTGCATGCAGACCCGGTTGAGCCCCCCACACCACCTCCGCCACCCGCGGCATCTAGGCCGGGACAGCTCAACATCGAAGTGTTGTACGGCATGGTGGCAATGCTATCCCTCGCGATCCTCTTCCCTCCCTGGGAAACCCCGCCGGCACAGGCTCCCGAATTCCTCGGCCTGCATTTCATCTTATCGCCCCCCACAGCGGATGCCATGGTGAGCCGACTGCTACTGACAATCGAACTCGTCACCATCGCCATCGCGGGGCTGTATGGATCTTTCTTCTTCCGGCAAAAACCCTGAGCAGGATGCCTAGAAACCGTGAGGTGTAAAACTCGCGAGAAAAGCGGAACGGGCGAGATCGAGTGAATGTTCTAGTGTTCGAACTCCCAACCTTCAGCCTTCAGCCTGGGCCAGGATGCGACTTGGAACTTGAGGCTATCCATACCACCGAACGTCTTGCTTGGTGGTCGACTTGGCGGCGGAATCGTCATGGGAGAGCGGAGCGGCTGCGAGCACGGTATGGACCAGCTCTGTCAGAGCCTTAACAGAGAAAGGTTTCTGGAGAAACGGGACGTGGTCGGTGACGATGTTGTGCGCCTTCCGCTCATGGTACGACAGGCTCGACATTAAGATCACGCGGAATGACTTCTTCATGGCCAAGGTGCGTTGGATAACATCCTGACCATGGACCCGCGGATACGGATTTTTGTCGGTGGCAATTTCAAAGCCGGGCGGAGCCAGCATGAGATCGGTCAGCAGCAGGTCGATTGGTTCTTCATGGGTCGCCAGTATCTTTAGCGCCTCCGAACTACCTTCCGCTTCAAGAACAGTAAACCCTTCGGCGCGAAGCGTCTTGACGCAGATCAACATCGTCGATGGGTCATCGTCGACGACCAGGATCGTTTTGCTGTCGGACGAGGAGAGAGGCGCTTGAGTATCCATATACGATCTCCATGCTAGGCAGATACCGACTGTATGAGCTGGCTATCGTGTCTGTTTATATTCGATCCTCTAGGTCTATATCGGTCTGAGTTCAAGAAACTTAAATGAGGTGAGTTGGCAGGCTAACGGCCAATGACTCGCTTTAGTCGAGGGCCAGCGTCAGACACTTGGCCGAGCCGCCCGATTTCATGAATTCATCGAGCTCGACCAGATGGGGGAGATAACCGCGCGAGGTCAAGAGGGATTCTGTTTCTGGACAACCGGCGGGTAGCACGACGTGTTTCCCGACACAGACGGCATTGCAGGCAAATCTGAGCGCCTCAGCTTCCGGCACCACGAGACGGTTGGAAAGAGCGAACCGTTGCGCAATAACCTCTTGTCCGTAATGATCGAATGCAGGAGGAAAATAGAGGAGTTCTCCGCCGCTCAAGGGACACAAGCAGGTGTCGAGGTGGTAGAACCGGTTGTCGACCAGTTCGAGCGGAATGATCTCTCGATGAAACCACTGGCTGATTGTGGGGAACACACGGATATCCGATCGCTGCCGATAGCCGCCGAACCAGGTGTCGGGAAATCCCAATAGGTCCCCTGCCCCCTCGAAGAAACGGCCCGGCTCCAGCGTGACGACTTTGTAACCTTGCCCACGAAACCAATCCTCAAAGTACGCCTCTTCCTTCTGCCGTTCGGGATAGCGAAAATGGCTCGGCACGGCTGTGCCGCCAACCACAACGCCGGCGTTCGCTGTAAACACCAGGTCGGGTAGTCCAGGCACCGGCTTCATCCGTTCCAGGACCGCGCCGACATCCTGCTCAAGCACCTGCATGAGGTGGTGCCACTGGCGGATGGCCTTGTCTGAATCGACCGCGTTTGAACGGCGCATCCAGGGATTAATCTCATATTCGATACCGAAATAGTCCGGCGGGCAGACCAGTAGGCGGCTCATAGTTTTAGCCTCAACAGCGTGCTCGACACCCGTGAAGCGTATCCTGTGACGCGTCGTTCGTTTTCGGATTTATTCGGACATTTCACGTTTCACCTTTTACCTTTCACAAACCGTTGAACATCCTGAGATCACAGCCGAGCCCCTAACTCTCGCGCCAGGTCGCGTAAAAACGACGCGGCGTCCATGACCAACCCGACAGCCTGAAAACTTCCTCGATCCGCGAGTTTTGTCGGGACGGCTGGATTGACATCGACACAGACGGATGGAACCGCAGCAGGCAACAAATTACCCGTCGCTACCGCATGCAACGTCGAGGCGACGAGCAAAGCCAATCCGATACCGGGAATGGCCGCACGCATGGCAACCTGAGCCTCCAGCGAATCCGTAATCACGCCGGGCAAGGGGCCGTCATCGCGGATCGTGCCGGCCATCACAACCTGGACACCCTGTCTGACGCAGGCTGCCATAATTCCGGTCTTGATGACTCCAGACCTGACCGCTGTCTCGATACTGCCGATGGCTCTGATTCGATTGATGGTTCGCAGATGGTGTTCGTGCCCGTGCGGCACAACACGACCTGCCACATGCCCATAGCCGAGGGACGTACCATAGAGATCGACCTCCATGTCGTGAGCGGGCAAGGCGTTCCCGCAAAACAAGACATGGATGAACCCTTCGTCGATGAGCCAGGTCAGCGCGTCGCGCCCTCCGGCATGAACGATCGCCGGGCCTCCTGCCAGGAGCACCTTGCTGCCAACCTTCCCCGCCCGGAACCCTGTTCGCAACTGCGCAAGACGCTTGGCAATGTCACCGATGACGCGCCCATGGGGACGCTCAGACGAGACCTGGGACTCCATAAAACTGAATACATCGCGATCACGCGGCCGTTGAAGCGGAATGACCCGTACTCCCTCACGGCCGGTCACAATCTGATCTCCCTGCTTCACCTCTCCCATGGGAACAGTCCTCGCAGTCAGACGAACCTGGTCCACAAGAATCCCCAAGTCCATCTCGATCCCCTCCACCTCAACCCACTGATCATGCACGCGCACCTGCGTGGGTAAATGGGTGGTCGCGTAAAACTCTTCGGGTAAGATGCCGTCTGCCGGCGCCGCCGCCAGGCGGCAGTCCCGTTCACTCTCGACCGATGCTCCGTGGGGCTGAATGGCATGGAGAATCTCGCTGAGCAGTGTCGCAGACGAAGCCCGCACGACGATTCTTGCTCGCGAAGGCTCCTCACGGGTCTTGCCGATCTGCACATCCTGTAGGTCGAATGTTCCGCCCATCATCTGAATCCGGTCCAGAACCTTCGCCAGGATCAACGAATCAATAATGTGGCCGGTCAAGACAACGGTTTCTTGAGTCTGAGTCACATCAGTCTCCCTGATAGGCTAGTGGGCAGAACCCATGCCCATGCCAAGTAATGATAGCACGCACTCATGAACGACAACCCCAATTCCACTTGGAGCCGTTTTGCCTCTTACCCCTTGCCCCTCGCCTCTGGCCCCTCGCCAATTTTCATGAGTTCCCGTAGCACGCTGGTCGCATATGCGCCTGGTGGAAGTGAAAAGGAGAGTGTAAGCACCGAATCTTCCAGAACCCATTCCAATTCGGCAAGAGGGATTCGGAGCGAGCGCCGTTCACCGCGAAACCCGCAGGACTTTGCCGCTTCAGTGAGACTCTCTGGCGTGGCGCCGCTCTCCGCGACCACGGCCCGCTCGATCTCGCCCGGTTCTCCGTCGGCCCACGACACACGCGACCCGAACAAGATACCGGTGGGACTGATTTCAAACCTGTCGGCCCGTGGCTGTTCCGCCGTGGCATCCTCAACCAGAAAGCAGGCGCCGTTCTCCATTTTCATGGCCCAGTCTCCAACCAAGATACGATCAAGTCGATCGAGGCGTCTGGCCAATATGTCATTAAAGAAATGCGATTGGTAGGCGTTGAGGTACCACATGCGCTTGGACCGGCTCATCTTGTTTCGACGGGCTGGGTCCACGAGCAGTTCGGACCCGATTTGATAATTTTGCCCGCTCCGCCCTTGCCGTTGCGGACCGAAATAGTTCGGCACACCCCGTCGCACCAGCATATCCGTGACCAGCGGCACCGTCTCGCGGGCATGCGGGGCGACATCCCGGATCACCAACCGAAAGTGATTACCTGCATGATGCCCTGGGCGCAACCGATTGCGATGTCGGCCCAGCACTTCTACAGACAAGAGCTGCTCGTCCAATTTCAGCCGTTCCAGCCGGTCGGGCAGGACGCCGAGGAGCGAAATCATTTGCGTGGTCACGGCCCGGGCGTCTTTGAGACCCGCTACTCCGATCGCTTGTGCTTTCACCCCCAAGACTGAAGACAGTCGCAGGACAAGATCCGGAGTCGAGAGCAGGCGTTTCCTAATTTTGATGTAGAGGTGCTCCCCCTCTCCACAGGGAAGATAGAGCGGGCGTTCTTCGACCTGGAAATCTTCCGGAATCGCCCGCATCTGTCCACCGATACCAGGCAATGTTGCTGTCAAAAAAGGCATGGTCATGGTGCAAGAAACCTCTTCTTCATTCGCACGTGATTACCCACACCGCTCCGTCGATCTCGATATGGGTGAAACGACTCGCATGGTATACTTTTCCCATGGTTTTTCGCCAAGCCTCCAACCCAAATATCTGTTCCGAGCATCATGCATTGATACGCTGTCGGCCTGAGGCGCCGCTGTTAGCGGCAGGGATATTCTTCACTGCATTAACCTATGGTCTGTTCCCAGCGGACTCGTTGGGTAGAGAGAGCACGGTCTTTCAACAGTTCACCCAGCACATCGACCGGCAGATCCATAAAGATAAACAGGCTTTTGCCCAAGCGAACCGCTGCGTCTCGTGGTTTTATAGAGAGAAAAAAGCGCCTCTTCCGTCCGCACAAGGAATCAGCTGGAGCATCTCTTCGTCCCAGTCTGAGATGGATTGCCTTCATGCCTATCCAAGCGGGATGGACGGTGCGCGAGATGACTTTGCCAAGACACAGACGATTCTTGCGGTCAGTCTGACCTTCTATGAATTCGCCCTGGTTGCCGACCGGAATGACGATGCGATCTACAATCCCACAGAAATTACAGATTTGCTCCGTTCTCTCTCTCTCTCGTACTATGATGGGGAGCCACCCCCGAAGCAGGTCACGGCACTCACGGAACAGTTCGACCGCTGGCACCACAGCCGCAACATGGACGCCTTAATGCAAGGCATGAGCGATCTCTATGAACAAGGCTATCGCGTCACCCCCTCCGATCGCGCTGAGCTGGATCGGGTGATGGGATGACCAGGCACGAGAAATCCTGGCCCGATCAAGCCCGTTCCTTTATCGGATATTGTCTGAGCGAACCTCTCTACCAGCTTTTTAGTCTCGTTCCCCACTTAGAGATCGGGCTTTCTACGCACGAGATTTCACGGCTCAGCTACGCACACAGCCCTTTGGCCGGCCGACGGGCCGTTCATATGAGCGACTTGCATCTCGACCGTTATCTGCCACGGCACGATCGCATCGTCGCCACCGTCGGCGAACTCCGGCCCGACTGGATCTTTATCACCGGCGACCTGCTCAACGTGCCGGAGGGGCTGCCCCACGTATTTCGATTTCTCGCCGGCTTGCGCACAATTGCGCCGGTCTTTGTTACGTTGGGCAACCATGACCACTACAGCGGCATCCCGATCGATCGGTATTGCGAACTTGCCGATCGCCACAAGATCACTCTCTTGATCAATCAGGCCACCTTCATTTCCACAGACTACGGCGAGATCGCCATCGTCGGCGTCGACGATCCCTCATTGCATCGTGCCGACTTGAGCTGTCTCCCGCCGCGCGCAGAGGGCAGATACACCCTCTTGCTGGCCCATGCGCCGAACATCCTCGATCAGCTACAAGACCACCATGCCGTCGATCTGATCCTCTGCGGGCACAGTCACGGAGGCCAGTGGCGCATCCCAGGTATCCCGACATTCTGGCTCCCGCCCGGGTGCAATGGGCGGATCGAGGGACATCACGGAGCGCCCGGCCGCCGGCTCTATGTCAACCGTGGGCTCGGATGGTCGTTTCTTCCCCTGAGATGGAATTGCACGCCGGAAATCGCTTGTATTGAATGGGTCCACGAACGGGCACAACCAGAAGGCCGAAGTTCGGGGTTCGAAGTTCCAGGTTCGAAGCTCTGAATACCTCGAACGTCGAACCTCGAACTCTCCCCCTCGTCACGCTTTTCTCGCGCGTTCGAACGATTTTATAACTATTTGATCCGCTCCAACGCTTCCTTCGATCGGCTCCTGACAGTTTGATCCCAATCCTCCGTCATCACGCTCGTCAACTTCTCCTTCGCCTCACCGGCACGCAAACGGCCCAATCCCAAGGCCGCACTGGAACGGACATAGGCATGCTCGTCCTCCAGCGCTTTTAGCAGAAGAGGGATCACAGTTCTATCGTTCAGAGCTCCGAGGTAACTGGCCGCCATCCCTCGAATCCGGTGTTGCTCATCACCCAATGCCCGCTGCAGGGTCGTCGCGAACAGATCCCGTAACGCGGGCGTCACGGATTCCAACCCTTCGGCCCGATACCCATTCACCTCTATCAGTGCAAAGGCGATCTCCAGCTTCTTCTCTTGTACCGTGGCCCGTTCGAATGCAGCCAACAACTTCGCACGTTCCCGCCGTTGCGCCCTACGGCGGTTGAACGCCCGGACCAGAATGAAGAGCCCCGCTGCGATCACCAACCCCACAAACGCCATAGGAATGGCTTGATCGATCACATAGTCCTGGGTATCGAAAGACAAACGTTTCCACACCCAGACACCGGCAATCACGATACCGAGGACAACCCCGATGGCAATCAGATTGGTCTGGCCCGATTCAGAACGCATGTTCATGGGAATGGCATCATAGCAGGATGGAGTAAGGAGCGGCCAGGTGCCCTTCTTGCTCGCAGAACGCGCACGATGAGGGGATGGGAGGACACCTACGCTGGTCCTGTGCTCCCGGAACGCGCGCCCTCAGAAGGGCCTCGTTCGACGGCCGCACGTAGACCAACATGGGTGCCCTCCCTAGAGAGGAAAACAAGCGAGCTTGGAAGGTTATTGATTGATAGGAGAATGTGCTCGCGCAACGCGCGGTCGAGGACTCCCCTCGTCCGATGCGCGCAATCAAGGGCGGCCTCGGCCACTCCTTATTGCAAAGTGCAAGGTCAAGCGATGACCCCGCAATTCTGGTCAGAGCTGTTGCGCCTGGATGATCGCCTCCAGCAATGCGGTCCGTTCCTCTTGCAGCTTCTTCGATGGCGGCACGCTCGCCATAAATCGTTCCGCCGCTGCCGTCAAGGCCTGCAGCGTCTTGGCCATGTCCTCCTGCCTTGAGGCAGGCGACAACGAGGCGTCACGTAACAGCGCGCGCCTCCTCCGAGGCCCGACATACATCTGCGGGGCGATCGGGTTATCTTTTTCCAACTCGGGTCGTCGAAATACCGCCATGGCTCCTCCAAAGCATCAGACAAAGAGAAATAATTCGCATACTGTACTCGATTCGCATCGGCAATTGCATCGGGACTTGAGCACAGGGGGAAAAGAGTGCGAATCGGTGCAGCAGCCTGTCGGATGCGGGCGATGCGTGAGACGGCGCGACTGCAGGAAGCCTTCCGATTAAGTAGCTTGTCTCCTTTTCTCCCTCAATGAACCAAGAACGGACGGGGGTCGGCTACGCCTTCTTGACCGGAGCCTTCGAGATGGGCGACCACTTTTCTTCTGGCTGTCTGTTTCATCTGGAGCAACATGCACTTATTATGGGCCTCACCAAGCAATGGCTGCGGACTTTTGCGATTCTGGCAGGTGCATCCATCTAGGAGCAATTAGGATCTCTCTTCCACTTCGCCGATCGGATGCTGCATACTTGAGCGAAAATGGCTTGATGGTAGCCCACCCCCGATACATTTGACGAATTTCCGGACAGTCATCGTAAGTCAACACCCAGGCCGAATCCCTCATTGCTTTCAGTCGTGTAGCAAGACCCAAATGATACTCCCCATCGAGTGCATTCATGTACAGCGTTTTCCCTTTGGCGAAGTAAGGCGGGTCAATGAAGAAAAAAACAGAAGCTGGACTTAGGCTGTCGATAAATTCTATTCCGTCGCGACAAGACACATGAACACGTCCGCGATATTGAGCAATCTTTTCACAACGGCGGCGAAGAGCTGGCTTGTTATACCTAGCAGCCAGTTTCCATTTCCCCTTTTGCTCTATTCCACCAATCGGACCGCCATTCATAATAATCCCTGACCGATTACATCTATTAAGGTAAAACGCTGAGAATCCACGGCGCAATCGGGATAGACGTCCATGCTCCCGATATGTATCTCGTTGTCGATACCACTCGGCCATGCTAATCCGTGTCTTCGCAAGCAACTCTATGAACAACTTAGGACGATGCACAACAGTCCACCAGAAATCATGAATCGAATGGTCTACGTCATTAATGTATATTTCGGGTGTCTCCTCAAGGTACAAAAGAGAGAGCGCTGCACCTGCTCCGCCAGCAAATGGTTCGGCAACCGCTCGATCTCCAAGCCCATTCAATTTTCGGATCTGCCCTAACAGATCTGACATAGCCGACTTGCCACCTGGATACCGTAGAGGGCTAGCGGGCTTCATTTTCAGTGACCTCAGCAGGGCGCTCTAACATCATTCGAAAGAGCGGCTCGGTTCGCGCCCAGAACTGGAGAATATCTCGGTCACTCGGAAACTCTTTTCCCTGATGAACAAACGAATGCAAATCATCGAGCCCGAACGGAGCAGCGGGGTCATTCCTCAGAGCTTTCTCAACCCTATTCGCTTCTGCTTCGGGCAACTTGGATTTGGCAATTCGTACAATCTCGACTCTGAGATCCTTCATTGTGGGAATGCCTTGCCTGAGCCTACCCTTTGATTCCAGCCTGTCCTTCATGACCTTCAGATCCCCAGTGCGCTCAAGATAGTCAAGAATTGCGATCTCGAGAAATACTCTCAGGAGAACAGCACCAGCATTTGGAAAATCCTCTCGCCTGAGCTTTACCAGTTCTTCACGTATCTCCATCAGACGATCATCCCCATAGCGCACCTTGAAGCTTTTAGGAATTACCGTCTTGCTCAACTGGCGAGGCTTACCTTGCCTGGACGGCTGACCATGAGCGGGACGCGAGGAGGCTACAGACCGACCTGCAATGATATCCGCCGGAATAAACGAGCCATGCTTCCGAGAAGGAAGTTCTTCCGGTTTCCATCGCTTAAAATATGATTCGATATTAGCGTTCGTGTTCAAACTTCGTGACGACTCGTTTCCGAGAACCACATCAGTTACAAGCTTAGTAAAGGCTCTAATAAATTCATTTTTTGTTGTCGCACCACGCAAGCCATGATCTGGATCAGGCTCGATCAGCAGATATTTTCTGCCGATCGAGGATTCAATGACACGCTCAAGCGTGGTAAAGAGCTTGGCTCGAGGATTTTCGATTTTGGCTTTTACCTCATCAGAAAGTTCAAGAGATCGAGCCATATCTGCAATGGCCCTGATCTGTCGCGCTTTCTGTATATCGGGCAAGGTGAAGCCAAGTTGATCATGAAGCTCTTCGTTGGTATACCCTTCTTCAAGCTTGTCGAGAATAAAACTCGCTCGATTTTCTGCCTGCCATGCGAGAACCGGGGTGCCAATATGCCGGCCCGCAATCAGGCGATCTGTCGCTCTACGACTTGGAGCAATAGTAACTGGAACCTTAGCGATTGATTGCGGATTAGCGATCCGGCGAGAGAACCGTTCCACCTGACGTTCTACTGATCCCTCTAATAATCCAGGCTCATGCAATGCTTTCAATGCAGCGAGACGGCGATTGCCCTCAACCACAACAAGCCGGTCATTTTCCCTTACCGCGAGAAGCGGCTCATTTGAGAAATAGCCACGAGTCGAAATGCTATCAGCAATTTCCAAAGCCTTGTCATGTTCGAAAAGGTATTGAATGATTTCCCTAGGAGCGCGAGAGAGGCTTTCGCGGCCAAGCCGTGGGTTCTTGGGATCAAGGTGAAGACTGTTCACGAAGAGAGGCTTGGTAGGCCAATGGTCTTCTGCCATAGATTCCTCGCTCAAAATGATCTATGAACCGCTTCAGAGAGCGGACAAATGGGAACAGGCTACGACTCGCTGCCGGTGGGTGTCAACTTAGCGAACCGGCGAAATACACGTATTGCTGGTCTTCACGGTGTATGCCTGTTCTTACCGTCTGTCCTACAAGGGAGTCGCCAAACTGTCCTTCACTGCGCGCATCGAGCGACCATCATCCAACTAAATGATCCCTCCAAAATCGCTTGCTTTTCCTCTCTTGGAAGGGCACTCATGTTGGTCGAAGTGCGGCCGTCGAACGAGGCCCTTCTTAGGGCGCGCGTTCCGGGAGCACAGGACCAACGTGGGTGTCCTTCCATCCTTTTCATCGTGGGGGCTCTGCGAGCAAGAAGGGAACCTGGCCAATCCTCGATTGCGCACGGCCTATTTTCTCCCTTGAGGGCGAGCTAGGACTTCTCGCCAAGGGCTTCGAGGAGGCGGTCGATCTTTTGTTTCAGAATCGGCAAATCTCGTTCGACCGCATCCCACACCAGTTGCAAATTGACTCCGAAATAATCGTGAATCAGTTTATCTCTCATGCCGGCGATGGGCTTCCACGCTATGTCAGGATGAGCTTCTTTCAGCATGACGGATACGCGCTTGCTCGC
>JANOJM010000240.1:0-2051 GCA_031418735.1 Nitrospiraceae bacterium
GGTGTTGCCTTCGAACAACTCGTTCACTTCACCACAAGAAGGACAGCGATACTCGCTCATATTCTCGACCATACCCATGACCTTGATACCGATGTCGCGGGCATAGGTGACCGACTTCTGCACCACATCCGATGCCACTTCCGATGGCGTCGTGACGACAATCGCGCCTGCCAGGTCAGGAATAAACCCTGCAATGACCGGCGGCTTGTCCGCCGCAGCCCCCGGAGGCAGATCGACCAGCAGATAATCGAGCTCACCCCAGACGACATCGGCCAGGAACTCTCGAATGACATTCATTTCCATCAGCCCCAACCACACCGGGCTGACATCCATCGGCCCCTTCCAACGCACCGGCGATGCATCATCTAAGAAGAAGTCCATCGACGCGACTTTCACCCCGAGTGGCCCGACCGGGGGAATCGCTCCCGCAGGCCCCATGGTCAACGACTGGCCATGCATGCCCAACATACGAGGCACGCAAGGGCCATTCAGATCCACATCCAAGAGCCCAACTTTCGCCCCTTGCCGCGCAAAGGCTAGTGCTAAATTGACCGTGGTCATGCTCTTGCCCACGCCGCCTTTTCCGCTCATGACCACCAGCTTGTGCTTGATGCCGGCCATGCGAGCATGAACCAGCTTGGTATTTTCCGAGATTTGTGCGAGCACTTTGGCGTCGTCTGAATACTTCAATTTGCCAAGAATGGCCTTCAGATCTTTTTCGACTGCCATAAGAGAAACCCCTTGCTAACCTAGCGAATATAGAGAGGTTGAACGGTAACACAGGGGTTTCCGGGGAGTCAAACTCCACAGATCCAGTCCGCCAGATGGCACAGATTCCGATGCGTAACGTAGAGTTCGCTGGACGAGGGTTCGCGCCAGCGGATCGAGTTCCGGCGGAACAACGTATTATGCCGCCGCCTTGTTGGGCAGTTGCCAGCCGGGGAAAACCAACACGCCGGGATGGCACTTGAGCGCCCGGGCGAAAACCTTGGCACGTTCGACACCCAGACGGACTCGGTCATTCTCAATGGCCGAAATAGTGGCTTGGGGAATCCCGGTAAGACGGGCCAGCTGGCTTTGGCTCAACTCCTGAAGCTCACGAAGAATGCGCACGGACTCGCCGACCGAAACCGTGACACGCTTTTTGGCAGAACGGTACTCTTTCATTTATGGCCTCCTATAGTCATGCGCGGTTATCGATGCGACCTGGAAAAGCAACTTTTCGGCAACCACGCGGTAGATAACGCGCCACTGAAGTCCAAGCCGGCAAGATCGATAACCTCGCCACTCGCCTGAAAGGGCTTCATCACGAAACCCCCTGATAAGACGGAGTCCAGGCGGGCCGGATATTTCCGCGATGTCTTTCCACTTTTCATATCGCTTGAGGATATCCTTCGGGACCGCCGCAGCCTGTTTATCCACCCGCCGGTGTTCTTCGATGCGCCACATGTTATATTGTGACTATACTCAATATAGTATGTCAACGAGGTTCATTGTGGATAGTGCCGGTTTTTCTTGGAGACGCGGTGAGAGAGAAACGGGGGTGGGCATGGAATAAGGGGTCTGACCCCTTTGTTTTCCCCTTGTTTTCCACAGACCTTCGTATTTCTCCGAGATAGGCCTCCCGGCGAGACTTCAACGGACCTCATGATTGGCCACCTGCTGCTAACCACATTCTGGGAGCATATGTGGTAGATTGAAAATTCCCCAAAGACGCAAGGTGCTATCTGGCGGTCTTCACCTATAGAAGGGTTTCAATGGAGGTCTTTTCACTTCTTTTGAGAAAGGGAGAATGCCGATGAGACGATCTACAACGCAACTAGCTGTCACGCTGGCCGGCGTCCTAGCCGTAGTCGCCACCACAGTGCTGCCGTTGCAACCGGTATTCGGCGAGGGCGGGGCGCGGCGTGACGTTGTGCGTCAAGAAGAGCAGAGCCTCAAGGACGCCATCGAGCACGCGAAAGAAGCGGTGGAACATGGCAAACAGGGCCATGCTGACGCACTCCTGGCACATGCGGAAGCCGCGCTGCAGCATGCCCTGAAGGGAGGCA
>JANOJM010000241.1:0-1874 GCA_031418735.1 Nitrospiraceae bacterium
GTAATGTTTGAATTCGAGCAGATTGTGGGAGGGGTCTTCGAGAAAAAATGTGAGGTGCTCTATCCTGGTACCAGGGAACCGAACGCGCGGCTGCTGATAAAACGTCAGCCCCTTGGCTTTTGCCTGATCGACCAAGGCCTGCCATGCCTCTTGAGAGGGCATCACTAACCCAAAATGACGCGGATAGATTCCCTGCTGAGAAGGGGGTGGTTCAGGCGTCAAATGCGCTACAAGTTGATGCCCCGAGAGCCCGAACGTCACGGCATGGCTCGACTCCCGACCCAGAGTACAACCAAGCCCCTCGACATAGAAGCGCTTCGCCGCAGCCACATCGTGCGTGGGAAAAGCCAGGTGAAAGAGTACGTTCTTCATCGAAACTCCCCTCGAACAGTCGGCGAGCCAGTCCCATTCCACCAACCGGCAGCCATATGGGGAGTCACATGCTTGATGGCAAATCGCCCGTCCGGCGAGAGGACCAAGGCCCCAGCCGACCCATGAATTCGAGATACCAACATGCGCAACACCTGTCGAGCAGCAACCGCAGGACTCTTCCCCATGGCCAAACGATCGCAGATACTCTTGGCGATTACAAGGCGGATGATGCCTTCGCCGATGCCCGTCATCGACACGGCGCCGAGCTGATTATCCGCGTAGACTCCACAGCCGATGAGGGGCGTGTCGCCGACCCGCCCTGGCAACATTGACTCGATACCTCCTGTCGAGGCCCCAGCCGCCACCGTCCCGAACCGATCCAAGGCGACAGCGCCGACGGTTCCATGGCGTTTTGTTGTTGAGCATTTTTGTTTTGTGAGAATCTGGTCGTAAGCGAGGCGGCGAGGTACACCGGTGTAACGATGCCGATCTAGCTTGAAATGTCGCGCAAACCTGCCGGCAAGCGGTCCGACTAACAGAACATGGTCCGTCTCTTCCAGAACCAGGCGAGCCGCTGTAATCGGGTGCAGAATCCCTTCGAGCGAGGCGACGGCTCCGGCTTTGAGATGGAACCCTTCCATAATAGCGGCATCCATACGCTGGACCCCGTCCAGCTGACGATTCGCCCCTCGTCCAGCATTGAACAGCCCCGATTGCTCCAGGAGACCGATCGTACATTCAACGGCTTTCAGCGCGGGATTTCCCCGCGCAAGAATACCATAGCCGGCCTCAAGCGCATCGGCCAGGCAAGTGGCCTGAGCCGGCGTCACACGTCGGGAACCGGCGCCTCCGTGGGCAAGAATGAGAGGATGAGAACTGATCAATTGAGGAGAAGCTTCCGAGCCTGCCGGTACGCCGGATCGTTCATGCGATCCAGATCGGACCGCACGAATCCCAGGCCGGTGACACACAGCTCGAAGTTGTCGGAGAGTTTCCTGAACAGTGGAGGCTCTTCCCCTGATGGGCTGTCAGCCATTCGAGCGACAATTCCATAGGAGCGCTTTCCCGTCTTCATATAGTCCACGAGGAAATCCTTGTGGTAGATCAATCCGGTTGTCTTGAGACGGCGCAGATACTCAGGAAACAGTCCCGCCATGAAGAGTGTGAAATCGCCGATATGCTGATGCACGTCCCGTTCACGGTCCATCGACTGCGCTTCCAGCAACACTTCCGACTCGAACAAGAGATCCACCACCGTATCGACCGGTTGGTCTTGCTGATTTCTGATTTTATACAGTTGGTCGCTGTGGGTAAAGTCGACGAGCAGGTTGGAGACGTAGCTGGTGACGTTGAGGTCTGGCCACCCGAGATGTTCCGTGAAGCTTTTCTCAGTCAGGGCGCCGAACAGCTGACGGAGCGGATGCCGAGGCGGAACTTGCGTTCCCATATACACCTCTCACACATTCCGAGAATATATGAACTCAGTATAGCAGACGATGGCC
>JANOJM010000242.1:0-5695 GCA_031418735.1 Nitrospiraceae bacterium
AAGTTCCCGAATCGTGATACCCATCGGCATCTCGTACACGCCGGGGCGATTCACGGAACCGCTCAGGGAAAACATCATCGTGCCAGGACACTTTTCTGTACCGACCTGCGTGAACCAGGCCACGCCTTTCAGGAGAATCCGTGGAATGTTGCACAAGGTTTCGACATTGTTGACCAACGTCGGTTTCCCGTAAAGGCCGAAGTCCGTCGGGTAAAAAGGCGGCTTCTGTCTCGGCATCGCCGGGCGCCCTTGCATGGATTCGAGCATCGCGGTTTCCTCGCCAGCCACGTAACTCCCGTGGCCTTCAAAGATTTGCAGATCGAGATCCACACCACTCCCCAGGATATTCTTGCCCAAGTACCCTTGCGCCTTCGCCTGTGCCAAGGCTTTTTTTAGATTCTCGCGTTCTTCGTGATACTCATGATTCACATAGATAAATGCGGCCTTCGCCTGCACCGTGTAGGCCCCGATGAGGCAACCTTCAATGAGCTGGTGAGGCGCATGCTTGAGCAAATACCGGTCTTTAAACGTCCCTGGCTCATGTTCGCCGGCGTTACAGACAAAATAGTGTTCCTTCACCCGATGGTTGAGAACCTTTTCCCACTTGATGCCGGTGGGAAAGCCTGCCCCCCCGCGCCCACGGAGCCCGGCTTTCTTCAGCTCATTGACAATATCGTTCGCGCTCAGCTCTTTGAGACATTTCTTCCAGGCCTCGTAGCCCCCGATCTTCCGGTAGGCTTCGATATCCCAGGGAGCGCCATCAAGCGTCTGGAGAACTCGTGGTTCAGTCGCAGCGGTCATGCGCCCTTCCATACTCATTTACTCAATAAATGGAACGATACTATAAGGGGCCTAGCCGGTATTCGTCAAGGTAATGCCTCAATAATAGGCCTGAATCTCAAGGACTTAGGGCCACTGCCCTATACAAAACCGGGCATATGGGCCAACCAACAGGATGCTGAAAAAGCCCGCCAGCTTCGTTCTCGCATCGTTCAGACCCTCAACGTACCCAGAGGGTACGCCTCGGCCCTTCACTCGCTGCGGCCTTGCTGAACGGACTCGTTGAGCATCCTGTATGCAGGCCGTCGAAGTTTATTCACCAAAATTACTCTTCGGCAGCTAAATTCCAGAGGATGAAAGCAGAGGCGGGTGATGAGATGACTGCCGGCGGGCCTTCCCGCCTGCAGTCGTATGCCATCTTACCTGAAGTGGCTGCCGGCTCCCATGAATAGCAGCATGGGAATCGACAACATAAAGTTGACCCGAGACGCGAGAAGCGCTGTCCGACCCCACTGGGCCATTTCCGGCGGCGCAGGAGTCCCCTGAGCTGCTGCCGTCACCGCCGCAATAATTCTCCGTTGGTTCGGCCAAATCACCGCGTGGACATTGGCCATCATGATGATACCCAATAACCCGCCGATTCCCAGCGCAATCGCGCCAGTTCC
This sequence comes from Nitrospiraceae bacterium, assembly GCA_031418735.1. GTDB lineage: Bacteria > Nitrospirota > Nitrospiria > Nitrospirales > Nitrospiraceae > Palsa-1315. The sequence continues at coordinate 1,446 of JANOJM010000242.1, forward strand.
GCCTCTCTGATACATGTAGAGGTACAACACAATCCCGGCCAACACCGTGACCGTCGCGCCATGACGGAACCAGTTCAATGCGGCAGGCATCAACTTTGGAATCACGATATTCTTGGTGGGGCCATCCAAACTCTTCAAGAACGCCGCATTGATCAGGTTGAAGAAATACAACAACCCGATCCAGACGATACCAGCTAGAAAATGGGTCCAGCGTAACAGCAAACCAAACCAATCGGCATCACCGACCGCCGTGCCGGTCATAGCGAGATACCCCATGATCAACACCACTGCGAGCGCAAATCCTACGCCCATCGTCTGCATCGGACTCTCAAGAAATTTCATAGTTTCTCCTCATTTACTACGCTACCGGGCTACTTCTGTACTGTAGCCCTGCTCGGAATGTCAAGCAATCGAGGCCCGTCTCTCGTCAAAAGTCATTCGTCAACCAAGATACAACTTCCCCATTCAGGTCGATTAACGTATGACGCTTGACGGTATACTTACGTCATGAGCCGGTCGACTGCGATACAGAGTTCGCGCACCGCGCTAGCAGAAGCCGCTAATCCCGCCCGCTCCTCCGCCGTCAACTCATATTCGACGACCTGTTCCGCCCCGCCTCGGCCCAACTTGACCGGCACACCGACGACGACATCCTGCAATCCATATTCACCCTCGCAAAACACCGCACAGGGCAACACCCGCTTCTGATCCTTCATGATCGCTTCGACCATATCGACAGCCGAGGCCGACGGGGCATAGAACGCGCTACCTGTTTTCAGCAGGTCCACGATTTCGGCGCCGCCCTCGCGTGTCCGCTTCACAATCGCCTCCAACCGGTCCTTCGACATCAGTTCTGAGATCGGGTTCCCCTTCACCGTCGTATAGCGAGACAGCGGCACCATCGTGTCGCCATGCCCCCCCAACACCATCGCAGCCACGTCATGACCCGGCACACTCAATTCAGCGGCGATGAAGGCTCGCATGCGGGCAGAGTCGAGCACTCCCGCCATACCCAAGACCTGCGACTTCGGCAATCCGCTCACGCGACGCGCCACATGAACCATGGCATCCAGCGGGTTGGTGACGAGAATCAGAATGACGTTCGGCGATCGAGACACCAGCGCAGACACGACTGACTTCACGATCTTTGCGTTCGTGATCAACAGTTCGTCACGGCTCATCCCCGGCTTGCGCGGGATTCCTGAGGTGATCACCGCCACCGACGAGCCGGCCGTTTCATCATAGCCGTTGGTGCCCACCACGCGGGTGCTATAGCCGCAAACTGGCCCGGCCTGTGTGATATCCAGCGCCTTGCCTTGCGGGACGCCCTCGGCAATATCGACGAGCACCACCTCGTACTCGTCCTTCTCGGCCAGCCGCTGCGCCGTCGTGCCTCCGACGTTCCCCGCGCCCACCACCGTAATCTTCGGTCTACCCATTATCGACTCCTCGTGAACCGTTAAACGTAAATCCCCTTACGCCTCACGCCTTACCCCTCACGTGTGTGCATGTTCCGTCCAGCCCGCGACTTTAAAATTGATCGTGCACACGAAATTGTCCCCGTCATAGAAATTGACTTTGATCTTCTTCTTGCCATAGGTCTTTGCTAAAAACGCGTCCGGATCATCGACCAATTCCTGATACCCTCCCGCCGGATATTCGCCGAGGTCATGGAATACCACGATCATCCCCACTTTAACTTCTTGAAGAATCTTGGCCCAACAACGGGGATAGACCTCCCAAAACTTGGCCTCGATCATCTCCTTCGTCGGCTCCTGGCGATCCTCCCCCGGCTTGAAGGGCTGTGCAAACTTCGCCAACCGACGGACATAGGGATACTGATGCCCTGTAAACAGCTTGTGCAACCAGGGCGGCACAGTCGGTCTCTCTGCTGAATTCGTCATCAATTCTCCGTACCCCTTACGCCGTACCCCTTACCACTTCTATGTCGTGAGTCTTTGATAGATCCGCGGCAGTCGCTTCGGTAGGGCTTCAAGATGATCGATGACCGCGAACTGCACGTCGCCGTACATTCTCCGGACATAGCCATCAGCCTCCCGATCGATCGTGATACAAAACGGGTGCACCCCCCGCTGACGCGCTTCTCGTAACGCAACTTTGGTGTCTTCCAACGAATACTCGTCTTTATACCCGTCATCGAGTGGACGCCCGTCGCTGATGAGGACGAGCAGCCGCGTCCGCGCTTCTTGCGCTAACAATTTGGCCGTGGCATGCCGAATGGCAGCCCCATCACGGTTTTGCTGCATAGGAGCCAGTCCACCCAACCGCTGCGCTTCTTTCCCACCCAACCGATCGTCAAAATCCTTGATCACCAGAAAATCCACCTGCCCCCGACCCTGGCCCGAATAACCGTAGAGCGCATATTGATCTCCAACCGCTTCAAGCGCTTCACACAAAAGCACCAACCCCTCTTTCTCCAGATCAATCACGCGCCGGCCACTGTCCAACTGGCGGCTGGTTGAGCCACTCACGTCGACTAAAAATGCGGCTGCGACATCCCGTTCTTTTCTCTCCCGCCTGACGTAGATCCGATCCGACAGGTCTGCCCCCGCCGCCCGTTCCGCGCACATACGAACCGCCGCATCCACATCGAGGTCGTCGCCGTCGGCCTGGCCCGGCACACGCCGCAACCCCGGTGGCCGCAGACTTTCGAAAAATCGTCGAAGGGCCGAGACCTCACTTCCGTGTGCGCTCAACGTGGCGCCCACGATGTCACCGTTCCCCTCCTCCGCTGCGCGCTCGACGACGCGACACCAGTTGAGGCGGTAATCTTCGATCCCCTGGTCCCATTCCGGATAACGCACCATGCAGTCGCCAGGCCCTGCATAATCGACTGGCGCCGGCTGCTCGACCTTCAAGGCGAGGAGTTCTTCCACATGGGAGGGCAACTGCCGACCACCGGCAAGCCGGTCACTCTCGGTTTCGGTACGCGTACCCTCTCGATTGCGTTGACCCCCAGTGGACGACTCCTCTGCGCCACCGGCGGCACTCGCCATTTGCTCGATATCCTCAGATTGCTTCTGATCGTCCAATGCCTGTCCGTCCCGATCAGGCTGACGAATAAACTCAGGATTCATCGCCCCACGATAGACCCAGTTGGTCACAGGGCGATAGTCCTCCCCCGTCTGTTCGGACGAGGACGGACCCACACCCAGCTCTTCTGACGAGTCATCGGTCTGATCGGCCTGGATCATCGCCCCCTTCGACGCCAACAGTTCTTCAAGCTGCAGGTAGAGATCATGGGCCAGACGCACGGCCTCTTCCGCCGTCGCAGTTGGAGACAGAATGGCCTGACACATCGGCCAGAGGATGGCGATTTCTCCCTTGATAGCTTCGTGAATTGCGACAGGTTGCGCCGCAGCGGTCGACAGTTGGAGCAGCTGATCGACAACGAGTTCTTTGACAGTCAATCCGTGCGTCAGCGACCGCGTCGTGATCGCCTCGCGCGCGAATTGTTGGAGATCTCGCCGAAGTCCCGGATATTCCCGCTGGAGCAGAAACTCCACCCGCGCATCCTCTACAAGCATCCACAAGTCCTGGATCAGTCCCGGATGGGGATAGAAACGAAACAGCGCGGACAAGCTGTCCGGCACAGCCTGTTTTACCCGGCTATACCTCTGCCGTACAGCCATGACCAAGTCCGCAAGCAGCTCAAGGGACAGCCGGTAGGTTCCAAACTCTACATGCCCCGCTTCGTGCGCCGCCATGACCAGATACAAGCGCATATTCTCCTCAGCCGTGGGGTAACGGCGAAGGAGTGCAGGCAGCGAGATGATATGCCCGTCCTGGCTCACTGTGGCACGTGCTGTCGTTTCCTGGCTCAGCGAATCGGGGAGCGCCTGAATCGTCAGATCTGTTCCACAGAGTCCTTGCACGAACAGCTTCAGACTACGGGCCACCTGCCGAAGCGGCACGCCACTTAAGGCCGCTTCCACAGACGTCAACGCCTTTTGTGATTCCAGAGCAAAGTAGGCCTTGGCTCCTTCGGTACTGTAGGCCAGAACTTCCATCCCGGCTGTGAACCAGGCTTCGAAGCGAGCCGTGGCTCCGGCAGATTCGCCGATCACGCTTACCAATTCAGGCGAGCGCCGTAAATAGGCCAGTGCTGTCTCTGCGTCACGTTCTGCGACCAAAGCCCCGTACTGCAATATTTTTAAGCGCCATCCCTCATTCGGCACGGCACGCAACAGGCGCGGCGACTCCGATAACCAGGCAATGCCAGACCCAGG
>JANOJM010000243.1:0-6706 GCA_031418735.1 Nitrospiraceae bacterium
GATCAAAATGGCGAAGCCGGCGGGAAGCGCGACCATCACGAAGCGGGCGAGTTTCAGGCTGTAGAGTTCGGCGTTCAAGACAATCGGCAAGAGGCGATGGGTGGCGCCGATCATCGCCATGGTAACGAAACCCAACAGAATCAGATGCAGATGAAGAAGCCGCGCGTGGGCATAGTATTGCTGGACGAATTGGAATGCCATTGCGACGCTGATGACTAGTCCAACGAATAGGGAAATGAGCGAGAAACGATAGAGCCAGGAGGAACCGGTTAGTTGAGTGTGGCTTTGACGCGCGTACTGCCAGGCGACCGGAACGATGGAGGCAACGGCTCCAATCACGACAATCCCAGCGCCGCCGACGATCATCATGTTTCCGAGCCCGAATCCAGTGAGCAGCAAGACTGTGGCGGCATTCAGGGTGGCGAATAGCCATGGACGGGAGTCCGAACCGGATTGGCCGCTCTGGGAATCACTGGATTGGGAAGCCAGTAGCCCGCCGATCATGAGTTGCAGGATGCCACCGATGAGGATGGCATGCACATGGACCAGCCTCAACCAAGAAGGCAGCGGCGTGCCATGGATCAATCCAATCATCACGGCCAGTCCCACAAGCGAGGAAAGCAGAAGCCAGGCAAATCCTGTGATCAGAAAAAAAAGTGGACGGAAGGTTAGGCGATTCATGTCTGCCATGTTTATTCGGTCTGTCCGGTCTATCTGGTCTATTCGGTCTGTCTCGTCTGTCTGGTTGAATGAAACTAAACAGACAAACCAAATCAACCAGATAGACCAGATGAACCAGACAGACCAGATAGACCGGGCTTGTCCCGGATGTGTGGGCCGGGAGTGTCTTCTCTCCCCAGAGTAACTTCTCTACAGTACCCTAGGATTGAAGAAAGTAAAAATGATTTGTCGGTCCCGTTCCGTGACCGATCGCCAGGCTGTGGCGAAGGGCTTCGGTGAGGTAGGTTTTGGCCGTCTGTACGGCATCGTTCATGGATTTGCCTCGTGCGAGATGGGCTGCGATGGCCGAGGCGAAGGTGCAGCCGGTGCCATGCGTGTGGGGGGTATCGATGACCTCCCCTTTGAACACATTGAAAAATGTGCCGTCGTAAAGCAGGTCGGTGGCGCGTTCTGCCTGGAAATGACCACCCTTGATCAACACATATTTGCAGCCGAACTTGTGAATGATTTTGGCGGCGCGGCGTGCGTCCGCGAGCGTTTTGATCTCGATGCCGGACAGTTGCTGAGCCTCATGGATATTTGGTGTAACGAGCAGTGCCAAGGGAAAGAGCTGTGTCTTCACCGCATCGATCGCTTCCGGCTTGAGCAGGGCATGGCCGGTCTTCGAGATCATGACCGGATCCACCACGAGATTTGTGATCTTTTGAGGTCTCAAGAGTTTTGCCACGACCTCGACGATCGCCGTCGAGGACAGCATTCCGGTCTTCACCGCCGCGACGTCGAAGTCATCGAACACGGCGTCGATCTGCGATGCGATGATCGAAGCGGGCAACTCGAAGACGTCGGTGACCTCTTCCGTATTCTGCGCCGTGATGGCGGTAATCACCGACATGGCAAACACACCGTTGGCTGACATAGCCTTAATATCGGCCTGAATCCCCGCACCGCCACCGGAATCCGAGCCGGCAATCGTCAAGACTTGTTTGATTGATTGTGTGCTCATGGGAGGATCAATTAGAGGGCGTAGAAGGTGGTGGTATCGCGTCGGTTGCTGCAGGAGGGGCTCCAGCCGATTCGACTTTGAGGGCTTCGATGGAAAATAGGGCATCCCGTCGTGGGGCCGTTTCGTGATAACGAAAGACAAATTGGTTTCCAGTTGCGTCGGTCGGCGCGGAGAAGGTCAATACGGCCCGGCCTTTTCTTCGCGGAGAAAGCTCGATGCCATGCATGCAGAGGCCTTCGCGGTTGTTCTCCGCTTCCAGTTTCCATCGAGCGCCATGGTCATCTTCGAGCATGGTGTCTTGCAGCAGGCACAGGACTTTGACGTCGCGTGAGGACCTATTCTCAATCGTGAGGTCGGCGGTGATCAGATTGTCCCGCCTATGTAGGGCTGTCACGATCAATTGATAATATTCATTGCTGTGGAAGCCCAGCCCCGGCGGTGGCGCCGGCTTGACAGAGATGTCAGCCTTCACGACAGGCGGCTTGTTTGCTTCTTTGATGAGTTCCGCCAGCGGGCCGGTTTTAGGTATCGCGCTGCGCGTAGCGCCCAATGACTGCATGGTGCCGGGGCTGAGCAGTTTCACCGTCACTCGAAAGCCGTCCGGTGAATCACTATACGAACCAGTCAGAAATACATCGGCATGCAACTCCTTGGCAGCCTGCTTGACCGCGCTAGCCTGAGCCGGTTCGAGCTGTGTGACATGGAATTTCTTCAAGGTCGAGTCCACCACGGTGTGATCGGAGACTTTGAGTTCTCCGGCGACCAGAATCTGTGTGCTCAACTCCTCCGCCAAAAATTGCCCAACCGGTGTGACCACACCCTTGCTGTCCGTAAAGTCCAACACCGCCAGCCGATTTCTTTTCGCTTTCACCGCATCGGCGATCACTCCCTCCGCCAGTTGCTTCAGACTTTCCTCATAAGACGATGCCGCATGAGCCGGCAGTGCCCAGAGAGTAACGAAGGAAAGTAAGACCGTGATCAAGAAACGATTCATTCCTGGGGAATTATCCTTTTGAGACAGGAAGCAAGTTCAACAATAAGGCACATTATACTCAGCGAGCCAAGCCTGTCCAGCAGAGCGAGCCTATAGGCTCAGAACCACCTGCGCACCAGTGTTCAACCAATCCGCCAGCCCAAGCATGCAATCAGCCCTACGAGCCCACCAAGATATAGCACAACAGAGCGGTTGGTCATGCCTTCCGTCTCAGAAGATATGGTTCTAGCCAGACAGTATGTAGACCAGAGAGTTTTCCCTTTCTGATCCTAAACTCTATCTCAGCCAATCCATTCTCGCTAAACGAAAAAATTCTCTTATACTTGCCTCTGAGATATCGGAAAACAGGCTCTGATTCCCGGCGCGTTCTGAGGGACATTCCTGAAAGATCGGGGTGCTCGAAAATTCGCACTAAATCACCTGAATATATCTTTTTGCCTGTACAATCTTCGTGACTTGGTAATTTCTTAGTTCTGGTTTTTGGTGATACCATTTTCAAATCCCAATCTTTTCCTGGGGCGCCGTGACTTGACGGTTGTGCTGATCTGGAGGCCTGTCCGATCACAACTATCTTTCTTCACTTTCTCTCCCTTTTGTGGCCGGTGTCCAAATCTTAGGGCCAGGGCTGGGAGGCTTTTGGAGCGTGATCAGAGCGCCGTTGGGTGACCGCTTTTGCTGAGCGGAACGGCTGCCGTAGGCAGTGGTGACGAATGTTCGAAGCCGCACCTTTGCAAAGCAAGTGGTGTGGCAAGTTTTCGGCGCCAAGTGAAGGCGAAGCTTAGCAGGATGCTCAAAAAGGCCGTCCAGCAAGGCCGCAACGAGCGAAGAGGGGAGGCGTACGCTTCGGTACGTTGAGCCACTGAGCGAAGTGAGAACGATCCTGGCGGACTTTTTCAGCATCCTGCCAGAGCGGTCAACGGTGCTCTGTGGCCCTACGCGGAGAGGGCCTCCCAGCCCTGGCCCGCCCTCCCAGTTACACCGGCCACTTCTCCTCATTCCACGCCATCTCCCAAAACATCCACTCATATCTCGAACTAATCACGAACGACTCTTCCATCCGTCGCTTCTCTTCTTTGCCCGCCGTCTTGGCCCACTGGTCCACTTTCTTGCGCATCCATTCCTGCACCTCGGCAAATTCAGGTGAGGCGTAGAGCATGAGCCAGTCCCGATAGGGGTGATCATTTTTCGGCGGGCCATGCTTTAGGAGATGCTGTCCGACGACGCAGTAGATCCAAGCGCAGGGGAGGGCGACAACGGTGATTTCCGCTGCAGAGCCTGTATGGGCGACGGTGAGCATGTGCCTGGTGTAGGCGTAGTTTGTCGGCGCCATGGGCACGGCAGTCATTTCTTTTGCGGTCATGTTCCAGCGTGATCCGTATCCCTCGTGGAGGCTCCGTTCGACGACGATGGTGTCTTCGGCGAGTTTCGTCAGGCGCAGGGCCGATTCTGAATCCGGCGCTCTCAGCGCTCCGGCAGAAAACACACGGGCGAGGTCACTGAGAAACCTGGCGTCTTGCAGGATGTAGTACTTGAATTTTTTCTCCGGCAAGGTTCCCTTGCCCAACGCCACGACGAAGGGATGGGTCAGTTGGGCATCCCAGATAGGTGTGGCGAGTTGTCTCAAGCGATCTGTAAAGGACATGGAACCTCTTTCTTTATTAACCGTCTCTCGTGATGAATATCGCGCAAGAAAAGAGCCTATGGCTAATGGCGTATGGCCAATACACGTCGGCTGAAGAATAAAGGCGGAATTCGACTTTGCCCGTACTATAAGCCATTGGCTATACGCTCCGTCCCCTACTGAGAGACGTTTCACCTGTCACGTCTATCGTCCGTCTGGGCCAGGGTCTCGGCAAACGATTGATGCCGTCGTGGGCGGCGACTTTATAACATTCCGCCAGGGTCGGGTAGTTGAAGACCGTGTCGATGAAGTAATCGACTTTTCCCTTGTAAGCCATGACGGCTTGGCCTATGTGAATGAGTTCCGTGGCCCCTTCACCGATGGCATGGACGCCCAGGAGTGCACGGGTGTGGCGATGAAACAGCAGCTTCAGCATTCCGGTGTCATCGCCGATCAGCTGTCCGCGGGCAATTTCCCGATAGTGGGCGATGCCGACCCCATAGGGAACCCTTTCCTTATTCAACTCTTCCTCATTCCTCCCCACCAAGGAGATTTCCGGAATGGCATAGATGCCGTAGGGCAGGAGGTCTGTGTCTGTGTGGTCGGGATGGCCAAAGGCATGGCAGGCGGCATGGCGTCCTTGCTGCATGGAGGTAGAGGCCAAAGCGGGAAAACCGATGATGTCGCCGGCGGCGTAGATATGGGGGACTGCTGTTTGGAAATGGTTGTTCACGACTATGCGGCCTCGCGTATCCGGCTTGATGCCGACGGCCTCGAGGTTCAGGCGCTTCGTGGCGCCGATGCGGCCGATGGCATACATGAGCGTCGTGGTAGTAATCGGTGGCCGGTTAGTCAGCGTGACTGTGACCTGTCCGTCGGACTCTTTTCGGATCGCGACGGCTTCTTCTTCATGGTAGATCGTGACGCCGATATCTGTCATATGCCGCTGCAAGGCTTCGATGATCTGAGCATCGACAAATTCGAGCAAGCGCGGTCGCTTGTCGATCAGAATGACCGACACACCGATCATGGCTAAGATCGAGGCGTACTCTGTGCCGATTACGCCCCCGCCGACAATGACCATCGAGGTTGGAAGGTGTTTCAGCGTAACGAGGCCATCGGTGTCGATAATCGTTTGCCCATCGAATGGAATGTCGTCCGGCCTGGTCGGCTCAGTCCCCACTGCGATGATGATGACGTGGGCACCATGTTCAGCCAACGTGCCGGCCTGTTGAATGAGGAGCTGGTGAGGATCGATGAAGCTAGCCTCTCCATAGATCAGGTCGATGCGATTACGCGCCATCTGGCCCTGCACGATCTCAATTTCGTTCTTAATAACGTGGTTGGCGCGAAAGGCGAGATCTTCGATGGTGACCGTCTCTTTCAGACGATAACCGGCTCCATACAGGTTGCGTTGACGAAACCCCGAGAGATAGAGGACAGCTTCGCGGAGGGCTTTGCTGGGGATGGTGCCGGTGTTGGTGGAGACGCCGCCGACGGTTGCTTTGCGCTCGACGATGCCGACTTTCTTGCCGAGCTTAGCGGCCTGGACCGCGGCCTTCTGGCCGGCTGGTCCACTCCCTATGACGAGAAGATCGTATTGGGCCATCGTTTCATTCTAAAGGAAGGCTGAGGGTAAGGCTCCGACAGAATAGTTCGAGGTTCCGAGTTCGAAGTTCTAAAACCTCGAACGCAGAACCTCGAACATTTTGGCGTTAGCCGCAACCTTGCTTTGCCTCTGTCAGCCTGCAGTGATCAATGACTTTGCCACGGCGAAGGCCTTATCCAGGTCCGGTAGCTGGGTCAGTTCAGGCGTGATCTGCAGATACCGCACAGTGTTGTTGGCATCAATCACCATAACGGTGCGAGCCAGAATGTGGGGCCCCTTGATAAAGAGTCCGTAGGCTTTCCCGAATTCAGCATCTTTGTAATCTGAGAGGAATGTGACATTGCCGATGCGGGCTTCTTTGGCAAATCGCTTTTGTGCAAAAGGCGTATCGACGCTCACGGTGACCAGTTCAACCATCTTATCGAGGCCCTTATTTTTCTCGCTCAGATAATGGGTCTGCTCTTCGCACACCGGAGTATCGAGCGACGGGACGACACTGATGATCCGGACCTTGCCTTTGCCCTTGGTGTCGGTGATAGCTACTGGCGAAAGATCTGTCTGTGTCAGCGTCACTTCTCTGAGGGTGTCCCCAACTTTGATGCTGGCTCCAGCTAGACCCAGGGGGTTTCCCTGAAAGAGGACGGTGCGGCCCTCACCAGCCACAGCGCTGCCGTCAGCGACGGTGTAGTTTTTGTACATATAACTTGTGCCGGTACTTGAGCATCCGGCGAACCCGAGCGCCATACAGAGTGCCGCCCCAATAACCGTTCGATATCCTGCCCTCATACTGCCCTCCTT
>JANOJM010000244.1:0-5280 GCA_031418735.1 Nitrospiraceae bacterium
CCCACCGCGCGCATCGAAGAAGGCCAGTGGCTCAGTGCCCATCGTTTCGCGACCTCCGCGATCGATATTTCAGACGGCCTCTCAGGCGATCTCCGCCACATCTGTGAAGAAAGCCATGTCGGAGTGGAGCTGGATTTGGGCTCGCTCCCGGTATCGCCGGCCTGCCGCGCCTATGCAGCCGCTCGAAAACTCGACCCAGTGGAACTCGCATTGACCGGAGGCGAGGACTATGAATTGCTCTTTACCGCATTGCCAAGACAGCGCCTACGTCTCGAACAATCAGCCGGCGAGCAAGGATTCTCCCTAACTTGCATTGGGGAAATTCACCCCTATCGTTTCGGGATGCAGGCCCTGTCCCCTCAAGGCAAGCGATGCCGGTTGGCGAACCGCAGCTACGAACACTTCAGATAACCGGCTTCATCCACGACGACCATGGCCAAGATCCCTTCATTTCGATCGCTCCTGAAACAGGTTCTTCATTTGCAGGAATCGCCGCAGCGAACGGCTCTGGCCTTCGCCATCGGAGTCTTCATTTGTTTTTCTCCAGCCTACGGGCTACACACTGTCTTGGTGTTCTTCTTCGCCTGGGCATTGGGCCTCAACTTTCTCGCACTCATGGCAGGCGCCTTTCTCAACAACCCCTGGACCGTGGTCCCCATCCTCGGCGCCACCTACTGGGTCGGCGCTCTCTTGCTCGGACGATCGGACAGCCCCTCCTTCGACTGGCAGGATATGAGTTTCAGCGCGATCTACGCACAGGTCATGCCCTACGCCATGCCCTTCGCTCTTGGCGGATTAGTCTTGAGCCTCCTCGGTGCAGCATTGACCTATCCACTCGCCTACTATTTCATAGCCAAATATCGGCAATCGCATCCACTGGAGCAGGGGGAGCCATTGCCGCCCCCGCAAGACATACGCTAAGATACCTGGTCGTCATGTCTCAATCAGGCCATCAATCCAATGCTCCCTATGATGGGTCGGCGCTGATCGCCGATCCGATCCACCAATATGTCTCCTTCACCGTGCCCTTCTCCGTTGCAGACCCACACGAACGGACGGAAAAGGATCTGATCGACTCCCCCTGGGTCCAGCGCCTCCGGTACATCTATCAACTCCAAAGCGCCCGCTGGGTCTACCCCTCAGCGGAACACACCCGCTTCGTCCACTCGATCGGCACCATGCATGTGGCAGGCCGCTTTGCACGACATCTCTATCCGTTCCTCAAAAAATCGGTCAAAGAGATTCCGTCGGCGAACTATGTCGAAGAATTTCTCCGCGTGACGGCACTCGTGCACGACATCGGCCACGGCCCCTTCTGCCATTTCTTCGACGATAACTACTTGCACGCTTTCCATGCCAGCCACGAAAAGCTCGGACAGATCATCATCCGAGACCATCTCGGCCCGATCATCCGCAAGATCCGGCGCAGCCCGTCCGGCCCCTTCGCCAAAGGCGAGGAACTCAACCCCGATCAGATCGCGCATGTGATTCTCAAGGAAAAGGGCAAAGACAACTCCCGCATTCCACGATGGCTCAACATGCTCCAGCCGGTCATCTCCGGCAGCTATACCGCAGACAACCTCGACTATGTCCTGCGCGATTCCTATATGTGCGGCGTGGCAGTCGGCCCGGTCGATCTCTCCAGACTCATTCACTACACGATCATCACGGACAAGGGATTTACGATTCATAAGACAGGCCTTCCTGCCTTACAGATGTTCCTCAATACCCGCATGTATCTCTATTCCAACGTCTACTATCACCGGACCACTCGGGCGATCGATATCCACCTCCGAGACATCTTCGGCGACACCATGAAACTCCTGTTTCCCCACGATCCCCGCAAGAAGATGGACGACTACCTCACACTGACCGATTGGTCCCTGCTTGAACAGGTACGGGGGTGGAAAAATTCTCGCCACGCCGCCGAGCGGCGCCTGAGTATAGAATGGCAGCGGATTCTCGGACGCGACGTGAAGTGGAAGATGGCCTACAGCGCCGTGCTCAAAGAAAAGGGCCAGGAACGAGGCATGGACTTTCCCAGCCACGAACATTTCGAAGAACAGATCAAAAAAGCCTTGCCGGCGCGGCTCCAGAAAGTCGAGTTCCGTGTCGACATGGCGCCGCTCGATCCAAGGCCAGACCCGAAAGACCGGCGCGGCAACCCCCTCTACGTCTACGACCCTAGCACCAAAGCCATCTCGACCGAGCCGTTAGAAGAATTCCTCGACCTGCTGCCGACCCGCTTAGTCCAATTCCGCGTCTATACCCTCGACCATGCGCACGACGAAGCCCTCTCACGTGCCACAGCGACAGTACTGAACAAGACTCCGTCGAGCATCGAGTCGTGAAAGGTGAAAAGTTTCTGAGCAAGATCACTCGGCAGCCCTACGTTTCACTTTTCACGTCTTACCATTTACTCTCTTGAGGCAACATGAAATATCAGGCACTGTGCTTCGTCATCGCTGTGAGTCTCATCGCTGTTGCTCCGACGTGGGCGCAATCAACTGAAGGCCATCCCTCCGATAACGCTGCCGGGGTTCTGAACTCGCTCCCACCGGATCTGCACAAGAAACTCCAGCAGCTCTCCCAACTGATCGATCAGAATATCAAGGCAGGCAAACTCACTGAGGCGCAAGTTCAGCAGGAACTCATGTCAGGCCGCCTCGAACAGACCATCCGTTCACTCGGACCTGAAGCCAATCAGCTGTTCGATGAGATCAAGACCGACATGAAGAACGGCAAAGGCCCAGGCGAGGACGCGCTAATACCACTGCTCGGAGGTCTGGGCTGGATAGGAAAATAAAAGGCTGCCTCTCGCTTACTTGCTATCAGTCACCAAGCCCAAACGCCTTCTTCCAATGGTCGACACAGGCCTAGTCTTCAGCCAATGCGTATGAGACGCCACGATGATGAAGTCGGTAACGAGATCAGGGGAGTGAGATTAGGATCGGCTCTGGCGCCATACCTGCTCTTTGGCAAGTCGAATCTCATGCATCACCTGTGTCATGCTGCTCATCCCATGCAGGTCGTTTTGCTGAAGAACAGCCAGGCGCAAGGCCAGTCCCAACTCCGTTAATTCAACGGTGCGGCGTAAGTTTTCGGCGATACAGGCTTGATCGGTATCTGTGGCCTGCAGTGGCATCACCAGACTCCGAGAGAGAGTGTGAACGCTGAAACAGAGCGTACTAGACGACTCTATCAGGAGCAAGTGAGAAGGCATGATCGGCATGACGCAGAATGCGGCGCGTATACCTCGCCATTCAGCGCAGCGCTACAAGGATTGTCGAGCGAGACGGGATAGACAGTGTCGGACGGCTTCGCTTCCGTGCCTCTCGGAGCGGCCCTATCGGGCCCGGTTGAGCGGAAACCTTCTGGAATTCCTTCAGCTGCGATCTGACGATCGCAGAGCTTCAGTCAGTTCCAGCTTTCCTTCTCGGCCAATCCTCGGTGGGCACCCCGCTCCTTCGGCAATGTGCGCTCAGCCGACAACACAGCCCTGGATGGATATGGAGAGATCGGTAAATGCATTAACACAAACCTGACGTTTAATTTTTCGCACGGCTGGCCAAGCACGACAGGATCACGTAGCGTCGCGCAAGATCAGGAATGATTCCCGACCCCTTTGTTTTTATCCCATACAGCTCTTCAAACCGCATCTGTCTCACCTCCTGTAGCACCCGTGCCCATGTCATAGTGGCCCTCCTTGAGGGGCCACCCTAAACCGGACAGATGATGTGCTATCTACACCTCAATACCCTCGCATTGACACTCGCGACATAGAAAAGTAGCCTATATCTTATTTCGCAGTTTCTAACCCCATTACCCATCTGAGAGCTATCAAAAGCAATGTTTCCTCCCTTCCCACAATTCATCAAGCTCTATCCAGAAGCCTTGAAACAGATCAATGCTTGTTTAGGCAATTCCAAACTTCCAATCCTAGAAGATATGGCGCTTAGATTTTGCTACGCCCTTGAGAACAAATCCCTCGACCTTAAGAGCGGCAACGAAAGAATATTTCTGTCTGATCTACTAACAAAAACGACAAGCGAAATGTTTGCGATGATCGGGACCATGCGAAATGGCGCACTTATTCCCGCCTACCACCATACGCGCTCCATTCTTGAACTATATGCAGCACTCGAACATATTTATTGCGTGCCGCCTAAGCGGGAAAGAAAGCTGGAGAAATATGTAGAGTTCAAAAACGTGGCGAAATATCTGCACTACTGCGAAAGGAAGAAACTATTTGCAGCAGAACAAATCTCAAGCCAAGACTTTTCAGAAAGCTGTCCGATTTCGCAAGAAGAATTCAGTGAACTTCAAAAGTGCATCCCGAATTGGAATCGCATCTGGAAGTTAGGACAAAATGACCCAGACGTAATTCTGCACTGGCACTACCCTGCTCCAATACAAGGTCTATTTGAATCTTCAGATTTCACCAAAACGTGCTGGGCCACCTATGAAAATATATGCCATGCCACTCACCTATCACCACTGGGATTGGCACTAACCTCAGGGCATCTCCTTATAGGTTTTCCAAAAAATGAGAACGGGTACGATTACAAGAAAATCAACTACCCAATTTCTTACAGCATTCTAACCGCTCAGTCGATTGCAAATTTCCTGCAAACCACGGTAAAAGCGGGAAGCATTGAAGGTGTCTTAAATTATGGCGTCGACGATTTGTGCAACTAGTGTCAAGAAATGCGGTCTGCTATTTTCCCTGCTTTAGCTTGACCGAACTCATCTCGCAACAGGACAGAACAAATGTACCGGGGGTCTTTTAAAAGGGTGACAGGCCCTTCATGCGTGGCGTATATGTTCTCCACACGTAACTACTCAGGTAGATAGGCTGAAGGCTTTTAGGGGTCGTCCTGCCCAACATGGAGACGATGGACTCATGATTGAAATCTATACTGATGGCGCCTGTAGCGGCAATCCAGGACCTGGCGGATGGGGCGCTCTGCTGCGCGTGAGCGAGATCGAAACGGAGCTGTGCGGCGGCGAGCCTGCGACCACGAACAATCGCATGGAGCTGCTCGCCGTTATTGAGGCCCTGCAGTCGCTCACAGGGCCAGTGGAAGCGATGGTCTACACCGATTCGCGGTATGTGCAAAAGGGCATCAGCGAATGGATACATGACTGGAAGCGACGCGGCTGGAAAACGGCGAGCAAAGAGCCCGTCAAGAATGCAGATTTGTGGCGACGCCTGGATGCGTTGGCTGCCGGCCATACCATTGAATGGCGCTGGGTCAAAGGCCATGCTGGGCATCCAGG
>JANOJM010000245.1:0-9128 GCA_031418735.1 Nitrospiraceae bacterium
GAGCTGATCCTCCGCCACGCATTGCGGATGCCACTCCCTCCCCTCTCCAGGCAGGAACAGGCCGCAGGAGTGATGATGCTCCCGATTCCCTACGGCGGCAGACTGAGTGAAGTGCGGGGTCAGGCTGAAGCCAGGGCTGTGCCTGGGATTGAAGAACTGACGATTACAGCGGAACCAGGCGATGAACTGGTCCCACTTCCTGAGGGGACACGCTACCTCGGATTTCTTCTGGCACGGGGAACGACACCGGAAGAGGTGGAGCAGTCGCTTCGCGATGCCCACCGCCGATTGACGGTGGTCATCAGCGCGACTCCAACATCCTCGCGATCACACACACTGAGTTTCTGATGGCCACGAGACCTGACCAGGGCTAGCTCGGTTTCTTCTTGACCTCTGCGGTCGTGTTCCGTGACCACTCATCCAAACTCTTACCCTGTGCCGCCACATCCGCCATGCCGGTCATATCATGCACCCATGCGCCCTGCACAGTCTCACCATCGTCTATAATGCCCTTCTTGATCGTCTCAAGCTCTTTGTCAAACCGTTCAAGAGCTTGTTCAAGAATGCGCCGGATCCTCCACTTCGATATCGGTTTGCCTTCCGCATCCAAATCACACCCGTAGTGGACAAGGTCCAACTTGCCGGTCTCGATCACCTTGGCCAACATACGATACGTCACGCCGGAGCTGGATTGAATCAGCGCCGCCTTATAGAGGCGCTCGCATTTTCCTGGATCCACCTCCAATGCCGTGAGATCCTCAATAGCCTTGGCGGCAACTTCTGGGGCTGTATCGATTTCTCCCATCGTAATCCTCCTCCGTACAGGGGTTGAGCCTCGTGCCAATATACGCCGTGAAACTACCAGACTACTCTTGAAGAGAGCAAGCCGACCGCAGGCTGCTGACTGGAGCCCTTTCGCCTTCGGGGCTCCAGACAAAACGAGTGTACATGTCAGTGATCGACTATGTGTTCCCTGTGTTTTGAATTGGTAGAGCGTCCCACAAGCTGCAGAGATGATCCTGCCAATGGCTGCAGGGCCTGGATTTCCAAGACAACCACCATCGCGGTACGGCTAAACTTCGTCCACTATTTGCGACATGGAGCGGGACTGTACCACTCCGCTACGCGCGCGCGCTTACAGGCGTGAGAACAGTCTGCTAGATCTCCCCCCTAAGACTCCGTTACACTTCGAAAAAAGGAGAGGCCAATGCCGGAGGAACGGATAACCAACTACTATACGCTGCTTGAACTCTTGCCCACTGCGACAGAGGCTGACATCAAGAAATCCTGGCATGAACAAATCCAGGTGTGGCACCCGGATCGCTTCAACCATTCACCGACCTTGCACCAGAAAGCGGAAGCCCGAACGCAACTGATCAACCAGGCCTATCAAACCCTCAGTAATCCCATCGCGCGCGCAAAGTACGATGCCACGACCGAGCCCTCGACTTCCCGCAGGCAGCCGCCACGCCCTTCCCCTGCAGCGAGCCCTTCGTCCGAATCCTACGCATCCCCTCCGCCACGCTCTCAGCAAACCGCACAGGCCCGCCGGGGTCCTCGCGGGCCCCAATCGCTCATGATGCTCTCCCGGCAAGGCCGGCCCAAAACCATGATCCCGGCGATTACGATGCTCGTCGACAGCCATGAGCATCTCCCCTACGAGTTTCAGAATCTCGTCCGCATCGCCGGAACCATTCGGCAGACGCTGCCGGCTGGTGACTACGCCATTGCAGAAGCGCCAGAAATTTTCTGTGTCGAACGCCGGCGTGTGGAAGAATTCAACACGATCTTTTCGAATCCCTCCGACAACCGCCTGCCATTCCTGCAAGAACTCGAAGCACTCCTGGACTACCCACATCGATTTCTCATCATCGAAGGCACGCTGCAGTCCACCAAAGGCGGCGGGCGGCTCGGTGAATATCACAAGAATGGCATGATGGACTTCTTGGATGCCCTGACGGCGCGATTTGGAATTACGATCATTTGTGCGGATAGCCGGGAGGAAGCGGAAGAACGGGTCGCGAATCTCGCGGCCCTACACTATGCCTATCACTTTGCCGAGCAGCAGGGACTGGGGCGCTGCCTTAAAGAGGATGACCTCTAAGAGCTAATAGCAGTAAGAACTTATGACCTATAGCATGTCGGAGAAAACCAGGACTTTCTTTGTTCGTGCTATAAGCCATTAGCTATCAGCTCCTGATTCCTGCCATACGCTATATGCTCTTGCCCCTTATCGACCCACTCCAAATCCAAGCTGTCGCCAGGCTTCGTAGATGACTACAGCCACTGCGTTGGAAAGATTGAGACTCCGGTTTCCTGGGACCATGGGAACACGGATGCATTGCTCCTCAGCAACACTCCCTCGAATCTCAGCCGGCAACCCACGGCTTTCCGGACCAAACACAAACGCATCGCCGACGGTATAGTCGACCAAATCGTACTGTTGAGTCCCCTTGGTGGAGACGGCAAACAGCCGGCGATCCTTGAAGCGCGCCGCGCACTCGGCCCAGCTTTCGTGGACCGTGATCGTGGCGAATTCGTGATAGTCCAGTCCCGCTCGCAGCAGTTGCTTATCCTCCAGCGTAAAGCCCAAGGGCTTCACGAGATGCAGCTTAGCGCCGGTATTGGCACAGAGTCGTATGATGTTGCCGGTGTTCGGTGGAATTTCAGGCTGATAGAGAATGACGTCGAACATGGGGCGCGTGTTTGATGCCGGAGATTACTGTTGAAGTATCTAATGAATAGCAAGTCTACTGCAAAGGCCCAATAGTATCCAGCCATCCCCTTCCTGGCGGCGTTCAAAGCGCGTTGTATCTCTCATCCAATGCCTCAAGAAATATGGCGGGAAAATATATAAGGCCAATGATGACGGCGGCAAGTGATGGGATCAGTACTGCCGCAGCAGAGACATCCTTAATAAGCTTCACACTGTCATGTCTCGCCGAGTGGAGGAGACGAGCATTTTCTCGTGCGCGGTGGGAAACTGGCGAGGATTGTTATCGTGAAACATTCGAGCTTGCACCAAGAAACCTGGGCGAACGTCTAGCTGCCAGAATTGAGCAATTCTGGCGATTCGCTTCTGTTCGAACGGGCCTTCAACAACTCGATGAGTTCAACCCGTAGCGTACTATTGAGGCGTTGCCGCGCCTCAAATGGCAGGCGAAGAAACTCCACCCCAAACTGATGGCCCCGTACCCACTTGATCGTACCGAGGTCAATTGACAGCGCCCGCGTCTGATTGGGGAGCAATACACTCACGCGCACGTCACTGCCGCAGAGAACCTCTTGATCGCACAAGACAGAGCATCCCATCAGTGACAGATTGGTCAGTACGCCTTCGCCGACAAATGGCGCACCGCCAAAGATGACAGGATAGAAAAGCGGGAATCGATGATAGGTTCGAGCATAAGGAAGGGACGCCATGACAAGCTCCATGACGTCGAATTGTACCGAGGCGGGCACCGGAGCGGTATCCTACATTAGGAGGGGGAACTGCCATTCAGACGCGAAAGGTAAAACATGAGACGTGAACTGTTTTAGGCATCACCCAGAGACGGATGACGACTCTCGAACGACGAGAAACGGATGCATTGGCAGCTGGCGTGTCGGGAGCCCCTTCCCATATGGGTTCTCGGCGCTTTGTCGCACATATCAGAAACCCAAGGCCTTTTCGAGGTCGTCCTGCTCCTTCTTGAATACCTTTTTCCGCGACTCCTCGGACTTCTGATCGCGTACCTCGGCCTGCTTCTGCACAGCCGATGCTTTGTTGCTGTCTCCGGCAATCACATAATAGTCCGCCGCAACCACGCCATCACCCTTGCTTTCAAGCTGCTTGGCCAAAGCAAGTGCCTTGTCACGGACCTTCTGAGATTTTTCGGGCTGCTGCGCACGATCGTAATAGGACAATGCCAGCTCAAGAAACTTGCGCCCCTCCTCGATAGCAAGGGTATCTCCACGCTTGCCGGCTCTAACACGGACCAGGTCTTCACCTGCCTGTGCGTAATAACTCCAGTCCTTTGCGAGGTCAAGCGCCGAGAGCGAATTCTTCGAAACCGACGCGAAACTCTTTTCCTCGGCAGCCAATGCCTTTTCCACATTTTTCAAGGCGTGCGCCCGTATGGTCTTTTCTTGAGCGGCATCATTGTGGTTCCTGAAATAGTCGATCGCGTGCGACACCGTATTGATATCATTCGGTTTCGATTCGACCATTTTTCGCTGCATCCGACTCGCATCCGCCTGGCTCTGCGCGCGTTCGTACCAGTCGAATGCCTCGCTGAGTTGCCCCTTCTTTTCCTCTTCCGCACCGACAACCTTGGCCGTGCGCTTCAACAGCGCTTCATGCCGATTATAGTCGGTGACACAGTCGAAATTCGCTTTCTTCGCCGCACCATAGGCTTCACGCGCCTTGCCAGCCCGATCAAGCGCTTCCGCCTGCTTGACCTGTGCGTCCGCAGCTGCTTGTTGCGCCAGATCAGGACAGAGCGAATCTGCCCAGGCAGCCGAACCTCCCAATGCCATAGCGCCTGCAATAACGAACCCTACGATCTTAGTTGCTTTCACCGCCGCCTCCCTATCGCCCCATCATGTCCTTCATCATGTCCATGCCCATGCCGCCCATATCCATCTTTTCCACACCACGTGGAAGTTCAAATAGATCGGCGGGCTGCTTCCCAACCTTGATATTCGTCTGTTCCATCTTGAATCGATCCTTGCTGCCCTTCTCGACGGCAATCGCATCGATCTTGGCCATGATGCCTTCCTTCGTCATCCACATGAACCCGCCCATTTTGCTCCCATTGCTGTGGGTCATCATAATCTTGCTTTTGTTCATGTTCACGCCGTTCAACATCTCCTGGCCGACTGGGGTTTGCTCGATCTTATACGCAGACATGTCCGTCTTGTCCTTGTCTGCCGACGGCTTCATGGCTGCTTCCATATACATCTTCTCTTCCGGCATTACAGTCCACGTCACCTTCTTATCGTGACGCATGATGATAATCATGTTCTGCCCCCCCTGATTCATCTCCCGGCGTTCTTTCGTGGGAGTGTAATACATGCGGCTTTTCATCCCTCCGTCTTCGGCTTCGAGCACTTGGTCGGCGGAATACTCCACATTCAGCTTCTCCTCAACCGCTGCGGCAGTGCCAGCCAGTAGAAAAGCGGTACCGGCTATTACGAGAGGCATCCACATTCTTGTCACCATGAGAATCTTCTCCTTGTTGGGCTGGTTGAAAATAAGTCAGTGCGTTACTGATGAATCTGTTCCACTCGGTGATCGAGTCGGGACTGCGACACTTCAACTCTTCCTTTTGAATGCGATCCTATATGTGCCAAGGTGGCCAAGAAGCGCTTCTTCAGTCGATAATTCAAACGTTACCTCAATTCCCTTGTCTTTATCCCAACGACCAAACGCGATACCTGTGAAACGGTCGTAGAGTTCGTTCACAGATTCGGGGATCTCCCTTTTCTCCTCAAGCAATTCAAAGAGCAATATGAGAGACAGGGGCACCATCGGCATCTTGAATTGAATCTTCTCCAAGCCCGACTTAAGAAGTTTCAACTTATCCTTATTGCCTTCCGCCAGCTTCGCAAAGAGTTTCAGCGCCTGACCGACCTCAAAGGGCAATAGTTCGTACCTTGTAAATTCAGCAGGAGGCGTCTTCAACATCTCTATCTTCCTGCTGGTGACCAGAAGACTGATATTCAGCTCGTCTGCGAATTGTGTGGCTTTGTCCAATGCCTGTTGCCGTTTCGATGAAGGCACCTCGTCGAGGGCATCCATCATCAGCATTTTAATGACCATCCGGCTTTCAAGTTCGGGGGAAACAACCAGTGTTCCCAACAGAGCCCCAGTGCCACCCATCTCTAAGATTTGTCTGGCGCTAACTAAGATCGGCAGTTCAAACGGATGCTTATGGTCACTCCCACGTATCACGTCCATCAACGCATTACGGAACATCTGGATCGCCAGTCTTACCAACGCCCCGGACTTCCCGCTGCTGGGATCCCCGACTAGAAGCACCCTGCGATCCTCTTCAATGATCTCTTTAAGCTTCGCGAGGTGGGAAGGGTTGTCCACCGACTCCTCCCGCGCCTTGGCTCTTTCCCTCACACCTGTTTTTGCTACAAGAATCTCAACGTAGTAGTCCGACAGATTTTTTCTCTTGTCCCCGAGCCAATGCTTCGCTTCGAGCTGAGCTATCTGAACAAGCAGGGAATCAATGATCTCCTGTTCAAAGAAAATCTGAGGATAGTGCTCGACACACTTGCCTATAAGCCAGTCGATATCGCGCACATCTTCCAGATTGACAGGAACGTCCGCGACGAGCTGTTTCCTCGCTTGAAGACTGAACTCTCCCGCAACAATCACCATAATTTTATTTACGGGAAGATCCTTAAAAATCGACTCTACTTCATCAGGATGTTCCAGTGCATGACCGACGAGGCTCTCAACTTCTTGAAACTTCTTACTCGCTCCGGCTTTCACAATATCCGTAATCTCTTTTTTGAGCTGATCGACTGCGCCGGCTGTGATCTCTGTAATAGGCCAGCATTTGACAACAACCGCCGTGACATCGATGCCGATGTTATCCTTTTTCACAATCACTAAGTCTTTGCCATGTCCATTCACACCGTACGTGATCGCCGTGCTATAGCTTGGCTCCATACGCTCAAACAACGTCTTCACGTGCTTATGCAATTTCGTTTCTGGAAACGCCATGAGAATGGATTGACGCGTTTCATGCGGCAACGCTTTCGCATACTGGACTAGCTCTTCCTGTATATCCATTCCGCCCCTCTGCCAGCTAAATTTCCTTAACAAGGCTACTTGCAGTCTCCCAGACTGTCAACCTTGTTATTCAGAACTACCCCCCCCTCTTAAGAGGTAGTGGCTGGCCGGATTTTCCTCTCGAAACATGTGAAACGTGAGATGTGAATCATTTCGGGTTTTTAGTGAGAGATGAGCGGCGCTTGAAGGGACTGACAACTGGACTGCGGCGGCAGAATAGTAGAATATTTCTGTTACCTCATGCCATAAAAAGTAATTCTCTTTCGAGGAACCCGGTCATATCCTACACTGGCGGAGCAAGCAGGACATCGTGTCAAGAGACGAGGACATATGGTAAGCGATAGAAAGCGCCCCAACTCCGTAGTGGTGCTCGCGGTTTGCACATTGAGCCTCTGGTTCTTCATACCGTCAGAGCCTACGGGCATCTCACAGGCTACTACTGGAATGGACGAACCTCCGACATTTATGACGTGGCCTGAGAAAGGTTTGGGACTGTCGATCGACTTAACCGGGTTCACCAAAGACATCGACCAGGTCAAACCGGACGGTCGCCGCTATCTCATGGCCTCGCATCCCAAAACAGGACTCAACGTGTCTGTCACCCTTGAGATAGTCCCAACCCAGGCCTCACCACAAGGCTGCATAGACCAGCTCAAATTGATACAGAAAGGCCCCTTAGCCACCAGAGGTCAGGACATCAAACTCGACACCGCAGGCAAGCTACCCACCCTTGAGTATATCCTTCACGAGTTCGAGGGAGTCCGGGTCGATCAAAAGAATGTGTATGCTTGCCTCGCACAAAAAGACGTCTACGCCGATATCCATCTTTCCAAGGTCCAATACATCACGTCCGACGCACCGCTCTTTCAATCGATACTCAAATCCGTTCGCTTACAGCCAGGCCCCTCTGAGACCAAACAGATACAGACCAAAACCCAGCCACCGCCACAGATCAAGCCCCAGGTCCAGGTCCAGCCGCCAGCACCGCCGAACAGCAGGGAATTACTCGATATAGGAAACGCACTCTACCGGCAGAGCAACTACGCCCAAGCCATTCCGCCCTATCAGAAAGCATTCGAGCTTGAAAAAGTAGAGCCACAACTCGACCGGAATCTTTGGCGAGTCCTGATCGACAATCTAGGCATGGCCTATGGAGTGACCGGTCATCTCAAGGAAGCGAAATCCACGTTTGAACAGGGCATACAGGCCGACCCTGCCTACCCGATGTTCCACTACAATTTGGCCTGTACGTTTGCGGGAATGAACGACCTCGGTCATACGATGCAGTCGCTTACCACAGCGTTTCGCTATCGCAAGAATCAGAATCCTGGCGAAAAATGGATGCCCGATCCACGCCAGGACTCATCCTTTCAGCGGTTCATGAAAAATGAGACCTTCCGTACCCTGGTCAATGACCTGACCGCCACAAAGAGCTAGCCCTCATTATCCATGATCGTGTCTGCTGCAATCATGGATTCGCTGCTACGACGCGACGGCACGATTTCGCGACGAACCGTCATGAATAATGCGGGCTAGGATCGCGAGTATCTCTCCTCAACCCTATCTCGTGAAACATTTCTGGCTTTCAGCGAGAAATAAACGACGCGGCCAGACTGAGCTCGCCGAAGTCTTCACAAACGACAAGGACCGGACACGGTGGGGGGGGGTGAGTGACAGGAAAACCGTTCAGAACAAAATGTCTCCTGACGCTTTACTCAGTTCATATACTCCGAGGATCTGAATGTGGTGGTTCTTGGAGCGGAAGAATCTCTACGATACATCTTCCCAAGTTTTGCTCCACGGTCCTCAGCTCACCGCCGTCAATTCAAACACGGGGGGAATCGGTTAGAGGATTCGCACGCCTGTTTGACGTGTGAGAACTCAGCGGGGATGCTGATCGCTTGGACCACGTCCTGATGGACGGCCATCAGCTCTGTGCCAGCCAACTGTTGACTTCCTCCATATCTGTACGCGTGAGGGTCCCACCCCAGACCCGTAACGCAACCAAGGACCGTATATAGTCGTAGCGGGCCTTGGCGTGTGCGGAACGGGATTTTAAGAGATTCTTTTTCGCTTCCAGCAGGGCTATAATCGTGGAGGCTCCCAACTCATAGCCCCGTTGCTGACCGTCCCGCGCCTTGACCCGGGCCCCCACCTCTCGCGCCGTCGAGGCAATGCGGGAGTATCCGGTTTGGGCACTCAGATACGCGGTCCTCGTCTCCCGTTCGATCTCGCGTTGCTTTTCCATGTGCTTGTACTTCATCATTTCGAAGCGGGCGACGGCTTCGTGTTCCGCGGCTTTCGTACCTCCACCGGAATACAAGGGCACACTGAGCTG
>JANOJM010000246.1:0-2056 GCA_031418735.1 Nitrospiraceae bacterium
ATCATCCGGATCGGCATCGGTGTTCTCAACCTTAAAAGACTTATTATTCACCACAATCCCAGCGAACGGCAGAAACTCGCAGAACGCCGCCGTCACTTCCGTACCACTATACCCATCCATGAAGGCCTTATCTTCGACGTCAATGACGGCAACCACCGCGTGCTTCAGGCCGCCATCCTTACCGACTTCGATGGTCTTCAAGAACCGTTTATCCCCATCCATCAACGACTTATTGGGATTCTGCGGACAGAACTTGGGATTGGGGAACTTCGAGAACAAAAATTCCTTCTGCTCGGACTTTCCGGCAAAGGTCACTTTTCCGGAAATCGTTCCACCTGCGAACGAGGTGAGAGGCGACGCAATAAACGCGACGGCTGCCACGCCAAACATTATTGATAACGCACTCTTCATGGGACTGCCTCCTTGTGATTAACGATAGACCCTGATTCCTAGCTCGCTGTTCCCTTCCTTTATCCACCGGCCCGACGAGAGAAAGGCGGGAACGGCTTCCTCTCTGGTGTGCTCGATCGACGATAGCCTAGCCCCTCTGGTCTGGGACCGAGTATGTATATAAAATCCTACCGTATCCTGTCAATCGAAACAAGAGGGTGAAAACGCCCGGTCGGCGTGAAGTGTATCCCGTTCAAGCGTTTCAAGTTTCATGTTTCTGGTTTCAGGTTGTTCGTTTCTGATTGCTGAAATTCCGAGGTCGAACCTGAAACTTGGAACATGAAACTAGAAACTCCAGCCCCGGACGAACGGCGCTTCACGCACAAGCGCAGCGAATCGGCGATTGCAGCAAAAGAGCTCACGAATAATGTGGGCTGGCCTAGCTTTTGTTCGCCTTGGTCAACCCAAGCAACTTCATCGACTGCTGCGCAGCGGCGCGTGCCTTGGTAGCGGGATTGAGAAGCTGGCCTGGATCGGCATGGATGCCGATATCCGATACACGGTTACATTGCCGGATCACTTCATGGAGGGAAGTCGTGGCATCGGCCCGATGGGGATCTGACGCTGCGAGTTGCTTGATGAGTCGCTCGGCAAAACGCGTCGCCTCTCCGCAATGATGGACAATGGCCTTTGCATCGCCCATTCCGCCATGCGCCACCATTTCTTCTACGTTTTTCATCAGACCATCGCCCTGCTCTTGCAGACTAGCACTCGATGACTCTGCTGCGCGTGCCGGGCTCTCATCTGAGACAATGGGAAACCACAGGGCGGCTAAGCCCACCAGCATAAGGGTCGGTATGCTCCTGCCTCTCATCATCTGAACTAATCTCACATCTTCTCCTTCACCCTTATGCTCACAAAGATTTCAGTGCAATCGCCTAAGAATGCAGAGCAAATCCCTGGCCTCCATACACACCCACTTTGCTTGGGTATCTGGGCTGGTGTCACGAACGCTCGTGAATACTACGGATTATATCGGCCCTTTGGCGGCAGTGGGATAGATGTCAGACCCTTGTAGAGACGGTGAAACTCTTCGGTCGTGAGGTTTTCGTTCTGTAATTGGACAAGAGTGGCCTGATCGATGGGATACTCAACCGTGTCGTCATAGTTCGAGGATGCGATCGTCACAAATCGTGGAGGGAAGAGTCGCTCCGGCAGTAGAATCCCCACACCAAGGTTATATTTCAGCGCCAACCTGATCGCTTCCCGCGCCTTGTCAGCCGGAACGTCTCGTCCCAGACCAATGTTTTGCGGAGGGTGTCCCTGTCTGAAAAACTGAAAGTGGACATTGGGCATCCCTGCTTGGACAAACTCTTCCTTCAATGCGGCGACTTGATTCTTGTACTGGCTCGCCAGTACGACTTCGACACGGCTGACCGGGGGTATCGATTCGACTTCAGCCGCGACCGCGTGAGCCCCCATCACACAAGCACAGACAGCAAGCACCACCGCATGAAGATATCGAGAACAGACCATGGTTAGTTCAACTCAGAACTTGAATCCCAACGATGTGGCGCCGTTCTCCGCTACCGAGACCTCTTGCACTTTCTCTCCCAGGGTCGGATGCCAGGCCTTGATCCGATAGGTGCCTGCCGGAAGATCCTTG
>JANOJM010000247.1:0-7658 GCA_031418735.1 Nitrospiraceae bacterium
GTTGGGAAGGCTGCAGTCCTCTCCAACCGTGTGCGGTCCTACTTTCAGAAGGGGGCTGACCACTCTCCGAAAACCACCGTGCTTGTCAGCCACATCGTAGACCTTGAAACGATCGTCACCCGCTCAGAGCTCGAAGCGCTCATCCTTGAAAGCAATCTGATCAAGCAGCATCGGCCTCGGTTCAATGTCGTCTTGCGGGACGACAAGCAGTATCCCTATCTCAGGCTGCCGATCAAAGAAGACTTTCCGCGTCTCTCCATCGTTCGCCGCGTGCAACAAGACGGCGCGCTCTACTATGGGCCCTATACGCCGGCAGGCGCCCTGCGGGAGACGCTGAGAGTGATCAAGAAAGCCTTCCCACTGGCCACCTGCACGATCGAGATCAACGGGAAGGCGGAACGGGCTTGCATCGAGTTCGAAATCAAACGCTGCATGGCGCCCTGCACCGGCAATCAATCGAAAGAGGATTACCAGCACATCGTTGCGCAGGTGCGCCAGTTTCTCGAAGGGCGCGACCATGAATTGTTAGACGGCTTGCGCGCTCAGATGGAAGCGGCAGCGGAGCGTGAAGAATTCGAAGAGGCGGCGCGCTTACGCGATCGGCTCTTCAATATCGAACGCACGCTCGAAAAACAGCGTATCACCCAAACGACGACGACCGACCAAGACGTGATTGGCTTGGCACGGCAAGGCTCGGCGGTCGACCTCCAAATCCTCTTCGTGCGCGGCGGCCTCTTGATCGGCCGCAAAGACTTCTTCTGGCCCCATTCTGCCGACGCCGGTGACGAGGAACTTGTTCGATCCGCGATTGAACAGTTTTACAACAAAGACGGACAGCCGCCCAAAGAGCTGCTCATCCCCACCGCTCTCGACGACGCCACGGTGATCGAAGAGTGGCTCTCAGGCAAACGTGGAACCACTGTCCGCATCGTTGCGCCAGAGCGGGGCGTGAAACACCAATTACTCCTCCTGGCGGAAGAGAACGCCTGCGCGGCCGTCGCCAATCATCTCCGAGACGAAGAAATCGGACGGCAGGCGGTTGAGGAACTGAAGCGGCTCATACGACTGGACATTGTGCCTCGGCGGATCGAAGGCTTCGACATTTCGAATACCATGGGCAACCAATCTGTCGCCTCCATGGTCGTGTGGGAAGATGGCCAGATGAAGAAAGCCGACTACCGGCGCTTCAAAATCCAAACTGTAACCGGCGCCAACGATTTCGCCAGCATGCAGGAAGTCGTCACGCGCCGCTATGGAGACAGCGAGAATCTTGCGCGGCCGGATCTTATCCTCATCGATGGAGGCTTAGGCCAGCTCGCCGCCGCCATGGAGGGGTTGAAACAGGTCGGCCATGAGGACTTGGCGATTATAGGATTGGCCAAGGCCCGCGGCGAGAAAGACGAACGGATTTTCCTGCCAGGCCGGAAAAATCCCATTGTGCTGCGCGCGAACTCTCCAGCTACTCATCTCGTGCAGCGCATTCGGGACGAGGCCCATCGATTTGCGATCACCTTCCATCGCAAGCTGCGCGGCAAAGCCCTGATGGCTTCACAACTCGATCAGGTGATCGGCATCGGCGAGATCAAACGGGCCCGTCTACTCAAACAATATGGCAGCCTGGCAAACATCGCTGCCGCTACGGACGACGAATTGACGGCAGCCGGCCTCGATGCCAAGACCGTTGCGGAAATGCGGAAGGCCCTCGCGAACACGACTCCGTCTCAAGGTTGAGCGCGGTCATCTATTGCAGATTGGGGCGAGAGGTGCGGGGCCAGAGGCTAGGGGTGATCAGATGGAATGTCTTTGCTCTCGCCTCGTGCCACTTGCCCCTCGCCTGGCGCTCTCCTCAAAACATGAATTTGACGCTGACCGTCCCGAGATGAACATAGGCATGGTATGTCCCATTGACGGTGGGGTTAAGGTTCCCAGCAACCGTGCGCGGTTCATAAAACCATTCCTGAAACGCCACATCGAGTCCGATTCCCTTGGGCCAGAGCGCGGAGGCTCCTCCGCATGGCACCATACCTAGAAACCGGCCTTGGCCCTTACACAAGAATCCAGCCCCAATGGACAGCGTGTTGGAAGATATGGAAATCGTCGCCGGGTTGAATGTCATATCAGGAACGGGATTCTCGGTGTGCGTGTATCCTGATCGCACCGCCACATCCCAATGGGGTAACCACGCGGGGTTGAGCCATTTGTATTCAGTCCCGATCGCCACGACCGGCATTGTCTTCCATAGTTGCGGTTGCGGGACGACTCCGCCGGAGGAGAGGTGGATGTCGAGGTCACGATTCGATTTCCACCCGACATATTCCACATCGAGCTCCAACTTCCATTCCCGCTCACTCGTACGAACCGGCCAGATCGCAATGGCTCCTGTATAGATCTGAGGAAGCACGAGACTGGTGGAGGCATCGGCAACCTTCGCCCCGTTGACTAACAACGATCCATTCAACGGCACCACAGCCTGAGTGCGATAGACCAGCCCGACGGAGGCAATCGGTTTGCCATCGCCGTTTCGTAGGGGGGTGTAGAGCAGGCTGACAGTTGCGCCGGCTCCTGTTCCTGTGCCGTTGAATTCGACAGAAGCCCCAGCTGGAATACCAAAGACCCCGGCACCTACTTGTTTCTGTTCCGCATGCCCCTGTCCAAGAAAACTTGCGAAAGTATAGATGTCGGCGCTGACTCCGATGGCCAACTGATCGTTCAGCTTATAGGCTATAGTCGGCTTGATATCGATGAACGGAAGTGCCGCTGAGGTGACGGCGGTATTGAAGGGGCCATCTACTGGATAGCGAATGTTCGTACCGAATGGCGAGGTCAGCCCGAGCCCCAGCGTGACGGGGGAGAACGTTGATGCGCCGAGGGCTCCAAGGTTAGCGCTCAGATAGAAATGGCTTGGAGGGGGAGAGGTGATACTCCCGCCGAAATCGCCTCTTGCATCGAGCCCTGCCTGATTCTTGTATTGGATCGACCCTCCCATGAGAGTCGTCCCAACCATACTCTGAACACCCTCGACTTGAGTCAATCCGGCTGGATTAAAGTGGATAGCCGAAGCATCGTCCGCCTGAGCGGCAAATGCGTTCCCCTGACCGGCTGCGGCAGCTCCTTGCGGTTGAAATCTGATCGCTTGGGCAGAAGTATATGATGGGAGCAAGAGAACCACCATCAAGACCAGCGAATACAAGATCCAATTCATGCTTCCTTGCTCCCGTGAATGCAAAATGTGTGATGATATCGATAAGTAAAGCATCCAGATAGAGCCATTTAGCTCCACCGTGATAGAAAATTTGATATTTCTTCTTTTGGATTGGCAGTGTACAATTCCACCCCCAAGTTAACTTCACGTTCAAGTTGGATTTGCCATGGCGCAAATTTTCAAGAACCCCTTCCCTAGTCAGCTGTTCGAGAATTTTTCAAAACAGGAATGCCAGCACGCGCTGCAAGTTTTTCACTATGCCGCTCAAGCTGAGACATCCGAGGACGTAAGGGACGTACTGATTCAGTTTCAGGAACTGTTCCCGTTCAATCGTCTACTCGGCGGGCTGGCGCGACTCAGTCCCAGCGGAACATTCGAGGGCTTCACGAATGTTGTCAATGTGAGTTATCCGGATGAATGGCTCTATCTCTACTGGAAGAATGGGTATGCTGAGATTGACCCAGTGTTCCGAGCGGCCTCCCGATCTCCCGGCACCCAGATATGGAAACAGACCTACCAGCAAGCGACCTCTAAAGAGGAATTGGAATTTATCGAAACCGCCAGAGGATTTGGCCTGGCTGACGGAATCACCACCAGTTCAGTCGATCAGGCGTGTGGTCTCGCGACGTTTTATTCCTTTGCAGGAGAAGCGGACGTGGATGCTGAACGGTACGCTCCACTCGTGGAGTATTTTGGACGCCATCTCCATCTTGCTCTCATGCGAACTGCCAGGAAGAATGCTCCTGCGACGGAAAAGTGTGTGAAGGAACTGTCCCCGCGTGAAGTGACCATCCTAAATTGGATCAAGAACGGCAAGACGAACTGGGAAGTCGGCCAGATTCTCGGGGTCACGGAGCGGACGGTGCGATTTCATCTTGCGAGCATCTTCGCCAAACTCGATGTCACCTCCCGCTCACAGGCAGTCGCTGCAGCTATGGAACATGGCCTTCCCATCCTACACGGTCTTCCAAGCGCGAGCTGATCATCCTGCTAACAATTCACCTCGCTGGCGTCAGCGAAGTGAATAACTGTACCAATCCACAAAGAATGCGCGGATCACGTTCTTGCCGCAATGTCCTCCGCGGCCGGCTCCGTGGTATGCAGCCACTTCAACATCTCCGGTCGCTCAGACGCCGCGGTTGAGCGGAACTCGTCGAGATCGAGCAGCGCTCCAACCGAGAGCACATCCGCCGGAGGCAGTGCAACGGGAGCGCCGATTGCATGGCAGGGCCACCCGATCCGCTGCACCACCCGGAGAAGCCTGCTTTCAACGACCAGGTACGTGTATCGAATATCATTTGCGAGAGTCCAGTGATACATGGCCTTGAAAATAGTCCGCATCAGCCTTGCGGAAAGACCCCGGTCGGCAATTGCAGGGTCTACGGCCAAGCGGGTAATTTCCGCTGTATCGAGCTCCTTACGAACGTGATGTGACCCGACCAGGCATCCGCTGAATTCACTTTCCAGCATAAATGGAAATGGAGCGGGTGTCATCCGTACCATGCCCAGCAGTTGATGATTGGAGAAAAGACCGATCGAGGTGCTCCATGCATCGTAGACATCAGACTCAAGTTGATCCTTCCTTTCCGCCACCCACTTGAGCTTCTCGGCAAAGACTCTATGCCGAAGATGGTAGGCCTGCCGTAACTCCTCCTCGCTTTCGAGTACCTTGATCAGAAACTCCCCATCACAGAATTCAATCTGTTTCGATTCCTGATGGACTCCGTCGTTCATGTGCGCCTCCATGGGTTGAGCTGCAACGGTGATCGTGATCGAGCCCTAATGGTTCCAAATTGGAACTCATTCGTCACCTGGCGGAACCGCCAGGTGACGGGATGCATAGTAGTCGCGTACTAGTGCTGTGTTCTGAACTGAGGAATTCGAGCGAGAACAATTTCCGAAGATATTCCAGGTCACTTGATTTGAAAGGGCACTCCATGAAAGATCGTCGGGGGTTCCAGATTCTCGACGGGTTTCGGCAATCCCTTGGCAGGTCGACGCACCAGCAGGCGACTTTCTCCCCGAGGAGTTCACACGACAGAAACCAGTCCTGTGCTTGCCCGCAACATGAACAGGTCGGAAGTAGCCTCGCCACGGCCCTCGCATCATCCGAACAACGATTGAGCGATCTGCTTCATGATCGCAGCCGCATCGGACGGGAATTACACGAATCTGTGCTGCAAGCGCTCTACGCGATCAGGCTGACCATTGAGCAAACTTCTGGATTGCGTGAGGGGGCGCCCCAAGCTGTACCCTGCTCACGCGATCTGGCCACCGACCAGCTCCACTCGCTCATCCAAGACATCCGACGCATGATTCTGACGGTGGAGTCTGACTGCGTGGATCCGTTTAGACTGGTCTCCGAGTTACAGGCCCTCGCCCAGATGGTTGAGCAAGTGAGTCAAGCACGGACGCGTGTGGAGGTCGACCGGGCGGCAGAGGAGATTCTGACGGGCGAAGAGGCCCGTGAACTCGTCACAATCGCTAGGGAAGCCTTGAACAATTGCATCCATCACGCCAGGGCCACCAGGATCGTGATTGCCCTTCGGTCCATTGGTTCACGAGTCCGTCTGACCATTCGCGACAACGGATCAGGTTTCGACGTCGAGCAAAAACGGGCAAAGGGTCTTGGGTTCTCGCAGATGGAAGCACGGGTTCGGAAAATCGGCGGTCGCCTGGAGATCCAATCTACGGTGGGTCACGGTACCTGTATCTCCGCAGACATCTACCCTGAACCGATACTCACAACGATATGAGTTTCCCCCATAAGGAGTAAGCAGGGACAACATGATTAAGGCAATAGGATTTTCAGAGCCGATTTCTCAGCCTGGGTCCGTTGTCGCGGACATCGATGCGGGAGAGGAATTCCGACTGGCCTATGGTCGATCACACGGCGAGGCTCACCTGGTGCAGAGAGCTGTAGAAGAGGAACGGCGCAGAATTGCGCGGGAGTTACACGACGAGTTCGGACAGGCCTTGACCGGCTTGAAATTTGATTTGGCATGGCTCGGCAGGAGACTTGCGCAATCGCCTGCTCCAACCGGCGGCGAGGATCTACTGAACAAGGTTCAGTCCATGTCGGGATCGGTCGATGAACTGTTGGAGTCCGTTCGCGCGACAGCATCATCCCTGCGCCCCGCGATGCTGGATGACCTTGGATTGGTCCCGGCGTTGGAGAGCCTGGCCGCGATATTCCAGCATCGCACGGGCGCACGTTGCGAAATAAACGCGGCTCCGGAGTTGTTATCCATCACGCTGCCTTCCGAAGTGTCTGCCGCACTCTTTCGAATTGCGCAGGAATTACTGACGAATGTGATGCGTCACGCTGCCGCCTCACAGGTTCACATACGGCTGTACCAGGCCGGCGCCATGGTGACGTTAGAAGTGACTGACAACGGAAAGGGTATCTCCCGCGAAAGGATGACCGGGCCTCAGTCCTTTGGACTTCGAGGCATGCAGGAACGGACCTCCCTCCTGGGCGGCCGCTTTCAAATCATAGGGTTGCCCGGGATCGGAACCACAGCCATCGCCTCCCTTCCGGTTACGGAGTGCGTCGCCCCATGATTGCGACACAGACTAAAGCTGAGTCGGTAAGAATTCTCGTCATCGACGATCACGAGGTCGTGCGCCGGGGTGTGAAACAGATTCTTGAGGAGAACTTCCTCCTGGTCGAAGTCGGTGAAGCCGATAGTGGGGAAAAAGGGATTGCTGCGGTGCGGCAGGAGCCTTGGGATCTGGTCATCCTGGATATTAACCTTCCCGATCAGAGTGGATTGGAGGTGCTGGGTGAGCTACACGGTACATGGCCCGGACTCCCACTGATGGTCTTGAGCCTGCATCCTGAGGAGCAATACGCCGTTCGTGTCTTCCGTGCAGGGGCTATGGCCTACCTTACCAAGCAGACCGCACCGGAAGAGCTGGCTATGGCTGTCAAGCAAGTTCTGAGCGGTCGTAGGTATGTCACTGCCTCCCTCGGAGAACATCTGGCCGGCAGCTTGAGCAAGAGTTCTGCCGGTCCCGCCCATTCCGGATTATCGGAGCGAGAACTTGAAGTTCTCGTATTGATAGTCCAAGGCCAGTCTCTCAAGAACATCGCGCAGTCCCTCACTCTCAGCGTCAAGACCGTCAGTACCTATCGAGGCCGCCTCCGGGATAAGCTGCAACTCACAACCACCGCCGAATTGATTCGCTATGCGCTCGAGCATCACTTGGTCGATTAGCAGGATGCTGAAAAAGTCCGCCAGCAGGGAGGAGGGGTGGACTGGTTGGTCCCCCGTGCTCACGGAACCCCCACGATGAAGCAGTGGTCGTTCGACGTGCGCAGTTGGGGACCAAGCCAGCCACCCCTTGAAAGAAGGTAATGAGCGAGCTTGGAAGGATCATCTTTATTCGCTCGCTGCGGCCTTGCTTGGGACAAGGCGCGTCTCGGCGCGCCAGGGTGGGAGGGTGTGAGAAG
>JANOJM010000248.1:0-7819 GCA_031418735.1 Nitrospiraceae bacterium
CCCCTTCTCTGTGCTAGGGGCGCAGTTTCTCAGGGCCGACCTCTTTGCCAGGTCGGCCTTGGTCGGCCTCTTCTTCGGCTTCTTCTCGGCTTCTTCCCAATCGGGCGTGCAACTCATCCGCGTATCAAATGCCTTTCGACACTCCTTCAAGGAGGGGAGCTTCCAGGCTCTAACACGGTGCAGATTCCCCGCACCGTCCTTCACATGCGGCCTAGTTTTCTTCATTCCTGGCACTAACACCTTCAACGTCTTGGCCAGTTCCATTTCTGTCGACCGGCGAGTGACGCCCGCTTCTTTGGCATCGTGTATGTACAATTCATACAAGGCCGATGCATGTGGCTCCGTGCCGTTCCCTTTGTCATCCCAGACCAGCTCCCCCGCATTTAAGACCCCATACCACCACTTCTCCACCGGCGTCATACTCTGAAGTTTCTGATCCATCAGGGCGGCGGTCTTGGGCACTCGGCGCAAGTCCACATCGCGGTAGTCATGCTGTTGGAGATAGTACAGGAAGGCTTCCCGTCCGCCGTTGTCCATCTGCTTGTTCAACTCGGCAAAATACTCGCGGTCCTCTTTGTGGGCCTCGGTGACATCCAGGACAAAGAATCGGCGTGCGTCGCTCCCCGCTGGGACCACCCAATCATGATTGGACGCCACGATCAGGTGAATGTAATTCTTCACCTGCACCGGATCGATTCCCTTCAGCTCAATCTGGTGCGTATCTTCGGTAATGAGAGCCTTCAACGTGCCCTCGCCCTGCTTGTCGCCTGCCCAGAAGGCTTCATCCGCATAGACCACGAGCGCATCTTTCAGCAAACTATTAAAGTGCCCCGTGAGATGGTGGCCTTTCGTCAAGGGGACGAAGTGCGGCACGAAGAGACTGCCAAAGTGGCTTGCAAATTGGCCCTTGCCAATGCCCTCCCTCCCGCGCATCACGACGGCCACTCCGGGTCGGAAGGTGGGGCGCTGCACGACGTTCGCGCACCAAGCCGTCAAGTACTTGGCGTACTCATCATTGCCCGCGCAAATCACATCCTTCATGTGCGCCTTCATCAGGTTGCACTCGCCCTCACGCGGTTCCACCGCAAACCCTCGCCACAGATTGTAGAATCCCTCAGGGGTGGGACCTGGCAGGAAGGTCACCCCTTCATACCGGCGACAGGCCTTATCCGTGATCCACTGATCGACCGGATGGACCCATTTCTTCCCGACCAGGATCATCGGCGCATCGGCATGGAAGAGCTTCACCGCACCAAGGGA
This sequence comes from Nitrospiraceae bacterium, assembly GCA_031418735.1. GTDB lineage: Bacteria > Nitrospirota > Nitrospiria > Nitrospirales > Nitrospiraceae > Palsa-1315. The sequence continues at coordinate 1,261 of JANOJM010000248.1, forward strand.
TGCAAAGCTGACATCAGGCCTCTGCGTATCAGGGTTCAGATGTTCCCGGAGAATCTTACAATCCCCACCCAGCCATACCACGGCATAGGTCTTGTTCATCTCTGTGATGGACGACGGCACCCACCCGTGCTCCTTCGCCAACTTGATGAGCGTGCCCATACTCAGCTCTTTGCCCTGCGCCGGTTTCTGCGACACCTCATAGAAGGCTTCGTGCATAATCTTGTCGTGCCCACGTTCCTTTTCCCCGTCCCACTTCGCAGCCCATTCCTCATAGACGGTCCACGCTTCGTCACTGCATTTAAATTCGCGCCCCAGGATAATGCCCACAGCGCGCCACAGGTCTCGATCCTCGGCAGGAATCACTGCCAGCATCTCTTTGACTTTAGCAAGTGAGCAGGGAGGTCGTGTCGGATCATCAGGGCGAGGGGTTTCCTTCGGCACGGTCAAATGTTCCGGCAGCACGGCCAACGCCGTCCCCCAATTCAACCAGGTATACGCACCCCCCGACTTATGTCGGCTCGGCGCGGCAATGACATAGCCGCCATCATTTTTGACATCGACGTTCTTGCCCAGCCGATTGCGGCCGTCCTTCAGGCTCTCACGATAGTGAAAGAAGAAGTGCATCCCGCCGCTGCCGGTCCGTGCCACCAACGTGACCGGCTCGCCGTGTCCCTCGATCAGTCCTGCCCACGTCTGCGCCCCCACCTTGCCCTCGCCCGTATCAATATCAATCACGGTCAGGCCCGACACCGCCCCCGTGGCAATGGCCAGGTTGCACGGCTTCGCCTCAGGGCCGAACCATTTCTGAATCTGCGTAGTATCAGTCTTCGCAGCCTTGAAGCCATTTGGGGGCATGGGGTGCTTGCCGACGTCTTTGCCACAGTCCTCGCCGCACGTACATTTCCCATCGGCGCCGATGGTGTAACAGGGGAACACGGCCCACCCTTGCTCGGCATAGCTCAGCGCCGCCTTGAGTACTTCGGATTTGAATTCGTCCATCATCGCCACGCCCCTTTCGGCCCCAGCACGAACCTGTGCCCTTCACGTTCGACCGCAAACGCCCAGGCGAGCGTGAGGCGCTCGGCGACCGAGCGCACCAACATCGCGTCCTCCGGGTCCAACACGCCGGAGACGAATAGCGCCTGGCCATTCGCATCCGTCGCCAGGCCCCAGTCCTCCACCACCGGCAGGCGCAGAATCTTCAGCACGCCACGCGTATCAAAGGTGGTGCCCCAATCGAAGCGACGGCCATAGACGACGAGGTGCTCGTCAAGCCAGGCGGGCACGCGGCTATAGTCCACCGGCGTCACCAGGACGAGGTTGACCGGTCGTCCTTTGGGGCTAAGAAATTTTCGTTGTTTTATTTCGTCTGGGGATTGGCGTATCGTTCCCATTGCGTTGGTCCTTTCTCTTGGCCGAGTCTCTGTCGCCGTCACAGCTCAGAGCTCGGCCTTTTTCTTCATGGTTAACCTCATCAGTCGTCATAAGTTGGTTCCGCATCGCCGCATTGGCTCGCGCCTCTTCAATGGTCACGCCTGGCAAGTTCTGAATAAACTTCTCCAATTCATCTCTTCTAAAGACGACACGGCAGTCCAGCTTCCTATAGGGAACAAGACCCCGCGCCACGCGTGCCCGCAAGCTGCGTTGTGACACACCGAGCAGTTCGGCAGCCGTCGCCACGTCGAGCAGCTGGCCATTGATGCCCTTGCGGCTCATCGCGCCCCCCGTGTGTAGGGGCGAACGCGCCGCTTGCGACCAGGCTTAATGGGAGGTCCGCTCGGCGCAAAGAAGTGTTTTGCAATCCTGAGATGCTTGCCGAAGAAGCGATGCGGGTACCGGTGAATGATCCCGTCAGCCGAGGCGAGGGAGATGCCCAAGAATTTGCACACGTCCTTCCGACCGAGCCAAGCTGGCAACAGATCGTAGGGTGTGGAGCGGGCTATTCGTGAGGAGCGGGTCGCCATGGGAGCCTCCAACGACAAAAAATAACTTCAAAAAGTTATAAGTTTTGTGTTGGAGACTTTTTGCGTCTGGGGGTGGCCCTGTGGCCCCAACGTCCCCCGAATCGAGTCCAGAGCCCCTGAGGGATGCCCGATTCGCTTGCCGGGAGCCGATCCCCGATCACACTACGGCTATTGACTTGCGGAATTATACTGGCGCGTTATTACGATCGCTACACTAAAATGCGCCGTTTGCTTCTGTTCAAAATAGGGGCTCGCCTCCTGGTTGTCACCTTGATCGCTTACACGTCCTGTTTGTTTTCCGATAGGTCGCAACCAACTTCTCTGGCTTAGCAGCACCAGTCGTGCCCACGACCGTCAGCCGGATACCTGGGGCAAAGCGAAGAACTGGCTCGCCTTGATGGTGTCGCCAGCGGGAGACATTGGCACAGCAGTCGGCCTTCGTTTGCCGGTAGCCGAACAGTGTACAAAGTTCATAGAGATCCGTTGGGCGAAATTCGCGTTTCTCCAATATACTGGCAGACCAATACACGGCTTCGGCCATTACTCCCGCCAATGTTTTCGGGTTCAGCGTCATGCGCTGTGATTTCTTAATGGCATCTTGCGGAACTTCGGTTTTCTTTTTCTTCTTCATCGCACATTCCTTTCGGTTGTACACAACGTAGTGATGACAGTGACGCGCAATCCCACACGGATGAGCGCGGATGGATGGAATCAGCGAGATGTGAGAGAAAATGGCCACAAAAAAGCCTCCACAAAATAACCCTTAGAGTTAGTTTTGTGAAGGCCCGTGGCCTTTGGGGATGACGTGTGACCGCCAACAAGTCCCCGAATCGAGTAGGCTGACCCCTGAGGGACGCTCCCGATCCTTGTGCTCGGAGCCGATCCCGAAGGGCACAACGGCTATGTCGGGACAGTACAACAGGTGGACAGGGAAATGCAACAATTCAACGTGGCCCAAAAGCGGAGTGAAAAGCGGAGTGAAAATGGCGGGTAATTCGGGGTAAAGGCGGGTAAGTACGGGTAACTACCCAGTGGCACGTTTCGCCAGTCGTAGCGCGGTGTTTCGCGTGTTTTCGGGGAGTTACGCTGACCCCTACGGGCGGGTTTTGTAAACCGCAGGTTGGAGGTTCAATTCCTCTCGCCAGCTCCATATCGTTGAACCTCCAACCTAGGGGTTTCGAAGGGGATGTGTCCCCTTCGTGGGGAGCGTGCGAGGGGGCTGGCCCCCTCCGCAGGAGCCGACAAGGCTCGTCTCAGGGCCGACCCGGCGACGGTTGGATGGTTCAATTCCTCTCGCCAGCTCCACAAATTCAGCTGATTTAGGTTTGCAACTCGGGAATAGTGGCAACAAACAGATCGAAAATATCCCCATCTCCACCAGGGCGTTCTTCGCATTTCGATACAAACTCGACGGGGATTTCAAACAGGGTTGACGCCCCTTTTCTTGGATGAGGGGACGTAAGGATATGGAAATCTTTTTGGTGGGTCAGATACTTTCCTATCTGCTCGTCTGAGGCATAGCCAACATAGTACACGATGCCATTATACTTATGAATCTCCAGCGAGAGTGGGATACCACGTTTTGCGCGTAGCGCAACGACGCTGCACATTGCAAAACCGTATACTCCATTCGGCAAATCCTGTATTTTCGTCCCATCTTCCCGTTCAGTAAGCGGCCGAAGTTGCTGTTCGCGCCGGAGCCTCAGTACCTCTTTAGGAACTGCGTTTCCCTCCGGCATCTTTCCGACATCACGCTGCACGTTCATGGCGTGATTGTTCCTACTCCAAATGTCGGAAAAGTTAAGGGGGAAACTCCCTCTGACAATGAAGTAGCCCACGATCACCAACCCGAGCAGCGCAGTCATCAGATACAGATACCACCGTTTCATGTCTGTCAGGATACGCCTAAGTCTTCCCTGAAGTGAAGCTTCCCGCTCTTCCGAGCGAGGCATTCTGGCGAAGGAGAGTCAAAAAGAAAGTCGCCACGTTCAGTTCGACCGCTACTCATGTGTTGGTGAAGCAAGACTGTTTCGACACCCTACTTCCGAGGTACTTCCTTTGGGTCTAGCGCCGGTTATGGCGTGCGCTATCATTTGTCCATGAGAGATGGGTTCCTGGGCCTATACCAAGGAGGGCGATCATGACCTGTTCACGCTGTTGTGGGTTCATGGTAGAAGACCACTTCTTAGACCTTGAGGGCGCATTTGGTGAGATGTGGACCACCAGTTGGCGTTGTATGAATTGCGGTCGTGTTCACGACTCCGTGATCGAGCAGAATCAACCGGCCCGACCGAAGAAGGTCTTGGTCTTCCCAAGTGGCGAGCCGGACTATCAGGATGATGAAGTCCATCTTGGAGCGGAGTCCTACACCAGACGGGCGGCCTGACGACTTCACTGTAGGCCACGATGCAGTAAGACGAATGAGCCTGAAGAGAGGGGGGGTATGATGCACGCGAAACGAAAACAGCACGCCCAGAGGCATCGACAGTCTGTAGGAAACTTGGCCCTCGCTGACGAGCGCCTACAGATACTTCAGCAACCCAAAGGCACACCCCTCTCCCTTGTGCTGCGTCCGTCAGCGACCATGACGGAGGGATATCTTGAGGAGTATCCCCTCGCTCCTGCAATAGGCATTATCGGTAGTTTTGGCCTGTCAGTTCTATTGTGGGGGCTCATCCTTCTGGGTATCTCTTGGATGTGGTTGTGAATCGAAACACTGGCCTAGCGCTCAGCTTCCGTGAGGTTGGCTTCTTCTTCGAGCTCTTCTAGATCGGCTTCCGCTTTGGCCTTCAGGGTTGAGGGGTGCAAGCCATATTTCTTGAGCATTTTGTAGAAGTCTGCCCGATAGCGCCCGGCAAATTGGGCGGCACGTGAGATATTGCCGCCGGTGAGTTGCAGGACGTTTTTGAGATAGGTCTTCTCGAACTCTTCCTTGGCTTCGGTCAACGGCTTGAGCGGCGAATCCGGCGATGAGCCCATAGCGGGCAGGAGGTCTGGAGTAATCATGTCCTGCCGCGTCATGACAGCAGCCTTTTCAACGACATTCTCCAGTTCGCGAACATTGCCGGGCCAGGGATGTGTGACCAGCCGATTGAGAGCGGCAGGTGTAAAGCCGCGCAATCCCTTATTCGCCCGTTTTGCACTCGCGGTCAGAAACTGTTGCGCCAGCAAGGGAATATCGTCTCGGCGGTCACGAAGCGGCGGGATAAATAGCGGAACGACAGAGATGCGGTAGTACAGATCGTTCCGGAATGATCCGTTCTTGACGGCTTCGCCGAGGTCTTTGTTAGTTGCGGCGATAATCCGCACATCGATCTTGGTTGAAAGTTCAGAGCCTACTTCGCGAACTTCCCGTTCCTGCACGGCCCGCAACAGTTTGACCTGCATCGAGAGGGGCATTTCGCCGATCTCGTCGAGAAAGAGCGTGCCACCGTTGGCGCTTTGAAACAGGCCTCGCTTCGCTCCATGGGCGCTGGTAAAGGCCCCCCGCACATGCCCGAAGAGTTCTGACTCGAAGAGTGTTTCGGGAATGGCTGCGCAATTGAGGGCGACAAACGGCCCTTTACCCCGTCGGCTATTCGCATGGATGACGCGTGCAAACACTTCTTTGCCGGTCCCGGTTTCTCCAAAGAGGAGAATCGTCGCGTCCGAGTCCGCCACCTGCACGACTTGCTGGAGTAAGCGCTGCATCGCAGGGCTCCTCGCGACGATATTTTCCATTCCATACAGTTCGTTGACGAGAGACTTTAACCGTTGAATCTCGCCTCTCATCCGCTGTGGAGAAAGTCCTTCTTCGATCTTGGCCTTGAGTTCCTTGTCATCGAACGGCTTGGTGAGATATCCAAAGGCGCCCCGCTGCATCGCTTCCACGGCATTAGGGATACTGCCATGGGCCGTCAGGATGATAACCGGAAGGCCTGGATGAATCCGCAGCAGTTCTTCCGTCACATTCAATCCGTCTTCGCTTCCAAGCCGGAGGTCGGTAATGGCAAGGTCAAATCGGTTATTCTTGGCTACGGCGAGGGCTTCATGCCCAGTGGTGCAACCTGTGACGGCAAAGCCCATAGCGGTTAACCGCATCTTCACGAGATGTAATAGCCCCTCTTCATCATCAACAATGAGAATATGTTCTTTTTCCATGAAACTCCTTCTGCAGTGTCGTCGGTTACGGCCCAGTCGGAGGCGGTACAACCGACGATGGGGGATGGATAGGACGAACTTTATCCCGCATTTCCTGGTCGATGCGCTTCAATGCCTCCAATTGGCTCGTCAACTCCTCTATTTTCCTATCTCGATCAGATAGTTGCCTTTGTAAAGACGCCACGGTGTTTGAACCGGTGATTGAATCGGTCGAGCCCTTCTTGCCGCTGCCTGAGTCCACCTTCCGTTCACGATCAGCCAATTCCCGCTGGAGGCTTTCCAAGGCTTGGGAGTCGGCCTCCTTTATAGCCCGAAATTGCTGAATGACCAACTCTCTGTCAAGCAAGTCCCGCACCAGCCGATCTGAAGCCTGAGCCAGGGTCGCCTGACTTTCCGAAATAGCCGGGGCTGCCATAACCGATTGGAACCAGGATTGTTCAACGGGAGCGGCGTGA
>JANOJM010000249.1:0-2854 GCA_031418735.1 Nitrospiraceae bacterium
AATCCTTATCCTTGAGACATTCGATCAGCGGATCGACGGAAGGCTGGCCGATAGAGATGAGTGCGGTTCCGGCCGTTTCTCGAACCGTTTTCGAAGGATCGCGGAAGAGTTTGCTCAGAACCGGGATCGCTCTCGGATCGCTGATCTTGCCCAGCGCCTCCGCCGCCGCACTCTTCACGGCGCCATCACGATCTCGACAGACGAGCATGAGCGCCTCGACGGCTCTCTGGTCCTTTATTTCTCCACAAGTTTTTGCGGCATGTTCGCGAACACGCCACCGCTCATCCTTCAATGCTGCGATCAAACGGTCAACGACTACGGCTCCCATCGAGGCCATAGCCGCCACGACATCCTTTCGCACATCCATGATGGAATCGTTAAAGAGGACGATGAGCGTTTCCACCGCTTTGGCCCCCCCGATTTTAGCCACACCCCGTCCTGCATGGGCTCGGACAGCCCAATATTCGTCTCCACAGGCGCCGACAAGCGCGTCCAACGTGGTGGAATCGGCGAGTTCGGCGAGAGCCTTGGACGCCTCCTCGCGGGTTGCGTCGTCGACATCTTCGAGTGCTTCTAATAGGTCGCCGAGTGTCTGGGCCATTGGTACCGCTCCTCTACTGATACTGGTAATCGCGCTGGCCGCCATACGGATAGGTCCGGCTGCAGCGGACGGTTAAGGTCTGGGTTCCTCGCCCCTCCACACATTGGTCGAGCGACTGGGCAAACTCCAGCTTCCCCTCCAAGTTCACTGCAAACGGAAAATCGTAGGTGAAGCTCCCGAATTTATATTTCCCCGGCTTCAGTTTAAGGGCAGGGGAGTCAGTCGTCTTGTAGGCATCCAGGGACTCGGGGTCCGAGGCATAAATCGACGGGGTGACGCCGGGCACGTGCCACCAGGACTGAGGAGTAATGGTGGTCGCGTCGATGGTGATCGCATGCTCCTGCTTGTAGGCAGCCGGTTGACCGGCTGTGGCCGGCTGGATGATCGTTGCGGAGCCCAGCAACCCTCCGACCAGACACCAGCCCATATACCATTTCATATTTTCCATCGCTGACCTACTCCGAAGATCCCCGCGGGGCCGCAGTAAAGGCAGCCTGAAAAATTTCTTCCACGGCATGACTTTCCCATTCGGTATGGGTCTGTAATCCCAACGTCCGCAGCACCGTCGCGCCGGTATCTAAAATGGACACCGGCTGGTGAATCGCGTGGCCAGGCTTAATCCCCACCCCCGAAGCAATCCATGGAACCATTGGAACAGCCGCGTCAGCCTGTTCCTGGTTCGCATCCCTGCCTTCGGCGCTGAGCGACGTCACGAACAGGGTCGTTCGCTTGGTCAACCCATGCTCTTGGTAGATGCCCAATACAGAGTGCATGGCCCCATCCACCCTGCGAAGGGCTTCGTGATACTCCTTTGAGGCCCAGCCCCGGGATGCGCCGACACGACCAGCCTCAGGAAGATGGACAATCAGAAAGTGTGGCAGTGCAAGAATGGCATGCCCGTACCCATGGCCGCTGGTCGCTTTCTTGAAGTATTGGCGGATATAGGACACGATCCGTTCCGTGCTGCACTCAGGCTTCAAGGGCCCACACATCTGGTAGTCCGTGTAGGGCTCTGGCCGCGCCAACTGATAGAGCGACTCATCCATGAAAAAAATCGCGCTGTCGCGCCCCCCGCTGAGATCGAGGTAGTCGAACAGGCTTGGGGCGCGTGGGTACCCCCGGCTAAACTCAAAGGTGTTCCAGGTGATGCCGTGCTTCTCGACCGGCATTCCCGTAATCAATGACGCCATCGTCGGCAGCCGTAACGCAGGCTTCACCGCCGTGGCAGACCACGTGACAGATCCGTCCTTGATCAACCGGTTGAGGGTCGGCATCGTGCCGCCTTTTAAGGAACTCTGGCCGAACCCTTCGAGGACAAAAAGGATCACATGCTCGGTCTGAACCGTTGAGGCAGGAGCCGGCACAGGGAGCGCTGTAGCGGCTCCGCCCTGCGGGAGCCCTAGACTGAAAAAGAAAAGGAATAGGGCCAGCATCCGAAGCGACCGCCCGCGGTCGAGGCTGATTAACACCTGCGCCATGTGGTTCTTTCCATTCTATTCCAAGGGGGCTTCTACGCTATCATGGCCATTTCCGCCAAGGCAAGCGAGTCAAGGCCTCGCCTGTAAGACTCATCAGATTGCATGCGGATTGAACGGTTCCTGGCACAACGGCGATGGCGGTGTTATGCTGATTCACAACATCCTGGCTGTCAGCAAATCGGCCCCTGGCGTACGCTAGAAGGTGAGAGCGATGCCACAGATCCTGTCTCAACATACGATCGCCCAACCGATAGTCTTTCGGATTCCACCGCCGAGCCTACGCCTCTTCATCCTCTTGGCCATCCTATCAATGTGGCCGGCACTGACTCTGGCAGAAGTCCGGGTTGTGACCGCTCAGGGTGAACACCGGATGGGAGACCGTGACACCAGAGAAGAAGCCATTCGCCTGGCCACCGAGGCGGCCAAACGGAATGCCCTCGAACAGGTCGCTGTCTACCTCGAGAACATCACCATCGTGAATGGACTAGATGTGACGAAAGACGAAATTCGAACCTATACCGCCGGATTGGTCCTTGTGCTGGAACAAAAAACCAACACCACGCTCGATGAGAACACCGTCGTGATCAGAACGGATCTGGTGGCCCAGATCGATACGGAAGAAGTGCGCCAAGCGATCGCAGCCTTGCGGGAGAACGAGGATGCCCGGCGTCAACTCGTCGAGCTGCAACAGGAAAACGACCAGCTCCAACAGGATCTCGATGCAGCAAACCAGGCCTTGGCACAAGCCTCGACATCAGAGCAAACACAGCAAGCA
>JANOJM010000250.1:0-4660 GCA_031418735.1 Nitrospiraceae bacterium
CCCCTCCTGGCGGCCCGCGCGTTCATCGGCATGGTCGTCCATCATCGTCTGCTCCATGAGATATTCGGAGTCCCGATGCATCAATCCCATGAAGACACGGTGGCAACCTATGTCGATCTCTTCCTTACCGGACTGATCAAGTCGCCGGGCGACCGTAAGGGACCCGGGAGGCGGTCGCGATGAATCCCCTGAAACAACATCCGATTGTCACGCTCGGGATAATCATTTTCTTTGCGATCACGGCCCTCGTCGTGTTTCGGCTCAGCAGCGGCGCCAAGACCGATGCCCGCAAAAGTCGTGCCATCACCGTCGCCACCGTGGCGCCGCTTAAACAGGACCTCGACATTCGACTCACCTATACCGCCGACATCACTCCCAACCAATCGGTCAATCTGTTCTCACGGGTTAACGGCTACATTGCCAAAGTCTACGTTGAGAAAGGCGACTTGGTCAAAGCCAACCAGCTTCTGATCGAGATCGACCACTCGGATTATCGCCATGCCGTCGACCAGGCCAAGGCCAACCTGGCTGCAGCCAAAGCGCGAGTCTCACAGCAGGAGGCCAGTGTTCGCAACACCACCCTCACGCTCAATCGGATGCAGGCGTTGATCAAAGACCAATTTGTCTCGCAGCAAGATCTGGATAACGCCCAGGTTGCGTACGACGCGGCGGCGGCGGCGCTCGACTCACTCCGCGCGCAGGTCCAGCAAATGGAGGTTGCCCTGGCGCAGGCCGAGACGAACCTAGCCTACTCGTATATCCGTGCGCCCTTTGCGGGTTACGTGGCCGAACGCAACCTTGATCTCGGTTCCTATGTCAGCGGAACAACCGCCGGCACCTCCACCATCTCGCGTGGGATTCTCACCCTCCATGAGATCCAGACCGTCCGCATTCTGATCGAGGTCGTCGAGAAAGACGTCCCGCTCATCCAGGTAGGCCAAAAGGCGGACGTTCGCGCCGAGGCTTATCCCAATCGCATCTTCGAGGGCACGGTCACCCGCATCGTCCAAGCGCTGAACCGGGCCACCCGCACGATGACGATCGAGGTGGATCTCCCCAACAAAGATCATGTCTTGAAGGGCGGCATGTTCGCCCGAGTAGAGGTTCTGGTCGGCGCCCATCGGAACGCGATTCAGATTCCCCTCGACGCCGTAAGCCGATTAGAGGACTCCCAATATGTCTATATTGTGCGCGAAGAAAAGGCCCAGCGGGTGCCGGTGGAAATCGGAGTCCGCGACGAGAACCGGGTGGAGATCACCAAAGGCTTGGACGGGTCGGAGCAGGTGATCGTCTCCGGGAAAGACCTCGTGCATGACGGCACACCGGTGCAGACGCAACCGATGAATGCCGTAAAAGGTGAGAGGTAAAACGTGAAACGATTTCCCACTTTGACGTCTTCCTTCACACGTTTCACGCCTGACGCCTTATGCCTCACCCCTAACCCCTCACCTATCCCGCTATGTGGCTGACACTCCTCGCACTTCGCAACGGCATCGGCATCCTGATGCTGTCCTTGGCCATGGTGATCCTGGGCGCCACCTCCGTCCAGCGGCTACCGGTGGATCTCTTCCCACAGATTCAAGTGCCCGTCGCCTTCGTCGGCGTGATCTATAAAGGCGCCCCACCGCTCGACATCGAACAGAGTGTCGTCTATCCCATCGAGAAGGCCGTCAGTTCTGCATCGAACGTCGAGCATGTCGAGTCGTTCGCCAAGCAGGGCATCGGGGCAGTACAGATCTGGTTCAACTGGGGCGCGGACATTAACGTCGGCCAGATGGAGGTGATGCAACGCGTCACCCAAATTCTCAATAGTCTCCCTCCCGGCATTCTGCAACCCTTTATCGTCAAATTCGATGTCTCCAATATCCCTGTCTCTCTCGTGACAGTCTCCAGTGACGATCTCGACGAACGGGCTCTCTACGACCTGGCCGCCAATACGATTGCCCCGCAGATCGAACAGATCGCCAACGTCGCCGCCGCCACCGTGGAAGGCGGAAAGATCCGCCAAATCAATATCAACCTCGACCCGGCGCTGTTGAACGCCCGGAGCCTCTCGATCCTCGACGTCGTCAAATCCGTGAAAGCAGCCAACATCATCCTTCCCTCGGGCGACATCAAAGCCGGCAATCTGGACTACAATGTCTTCACCAATAATCAATTCCGCTCCGTCGACCCGATTCAGGACGTGATCGTGAAGGTCAACCAACAGGGCAGCCCCGTGCGCGTACGGGATGTTGGAACCGTAACCGATTCGTCGGACATTCAGACCAACATCGTCAGGACGGACGGGACCAGGGCCGTGTATCTTCGGGTGAACAAACAACCCATCGCCAACACCGTGGCGGTGGTCGATGCACTGCGCACAGCCCTGCCGAAGATGGTCGGCATTCCGCCCAGCGTAAAAGTCGGCATATCCTTCGACCAATCGGTCTATATCCGCCAGTCCATCAGCAACCTCATCGAACAGGCGCTGCATGGATCGCTGCTGGCGGCTGCGGTCATCTTGATTTTTCTCCGCAACTTTACGAGCACGCTGATCATTTCTGTCGCCATTCCCCTCTCGATCATGGTGACCTTCATCGTTTTGTATTTCTCCGGGCAAACCCTGAACGTGTTCACCCTGGGAGGCTTGGCCCTTGGGATCGGGCGGCTCGTCGACGACTCCATTGTGGAACTTGAGAACATTCAACGCCATCTCAATACCACGGCCCGCCGCTGGGACGCGATCCTGGAAGCGGCCCGCGAAGTGGCAATGCCCATTCTCGCTTCGACGGTCACCACCGTCGTCGTCTTTCTCCCGATTTTCTTCGTCGCCGGAATAGCCCGTTTACTCCTGATTCCCCTGACCATCACCATCGCGATCTCGCTGTTTACCTCCTTTTTCGTCTCCCGCACGGTTACCCCGGCACTCTGCTACAGATTCCTCAAGCCGGAACAGGAGTCTTACCGTTCGATGCCGGCCTGGTTCGTTCGCCTGATGGACTGGAGCCGCGAACGGTATGAGTCGTTGGACAAGGGCTACGAGGAGTCCCTCCGTTGGGTCTTGGCCCATCGCTGGCGTTTCATCGCCGGCGTCCTGCTCATCTTCGCTGCCTCACTCATGCTGGCGCCAAAAATCGGCACGGAGTTTTTGCCGATATCGGATGAAAGCCAGTTCCGCATCGTCCTGCGCGGACCGGTCGGTCAGCGAGTGGAGAAAACCGAGCAGCAAGTAGTGGAAATCGAACGGGTACTGCGGGCACAAATCCCTGCCGAAGAACTGGAAACCATTGTCTCCAGTACCGGCGTGTTAGCCCAGGGCCGCTCCTCCCTGTTCAACCCGAATACCGGCCCCCATACCTCGAGCATCTCAGTCCATCTCGTCACGCCGGACAAGCGGAAACGAAACCAAGTACAAATCATGAACGACGTGAGGCCCAAAGTCCTCAAACTCTTTCCGGGCGTCGCGATGTTTTTCGATCCTGGAGGGCTCATCAAGCGAATTACCAGCTTTGGGTCGCAGAAATCCGTCGATGTGGAAATTTACGGCTACGATTTTGAAAAAGCGCGGGAAGTGATCCGGCAAGTTGAAAGCGTGATGCACCAGATACCGGGGTTAGCCGACATCGAAGTCAGCCGCGAGGAGAACTATCCCGAGGTCAACGTGGTGGTAGATCGAGAGAAAGCCGCTCTCCTTGGCATCAGTGAAGCGGACGTCGCCAACTCCGTGCTCTTCTCACTCAATGGCAACGGCCCCACCGACCCTATCATCTACACCGACCCCCAGAATGGGAACGAATACTACATCAGCGCCTGGCTCGCGGAAGAACACCGAAAGGATTTCACGGACATCGAGAACATCATTTTGACTGGACGAACAGGAGAGCCGATCCTCCTCAAAAACGTCGCCTCGCTTAAACTCAATGCCGGACCGGTGAAGATCGACCGCAAGTACTTTCAACGGGTGGTCCATGTGACCGCCAACCCGGTGGATCGGGACCTCGGCGCCGTCGCCGCCGACCTGGAAGCCGCCATTGCCAAGATCCAGCTTCCCTCCGGCTTCAGCATCCGGTTGGCCGGTCAGATTCAGCAACAGCGGGAAACCTTTGAGGGCCTGTTGTTTGCGACGGCCCTGGCACTGGTCCTCGTGTACATGGTGATGGCCGCGCAGTTCAAATCGCTGATCGACCCCTTCATCATCATGTTTTCGGTCCCGATGGGCCTTCCCGGCGTAATCCTCATCCTCTTCCTGACCGATACCACCCTCTCCACCACGTCGATGATGGGTATTATCATGATGCTGGGCATCGTGGTCTCGAACGGCGTCCTGCTCGTCGACTATACGAACGTGCTGCGTCGGCGAGGGCGGGAGTTGCACGACGCGGCAGTCACCGCTGCAAAGACGCGACTCCGGCCCATTCTGATGACCTCCCTCGCCACCGTGTTAGGGCTGCTCCCTATGGCCATCGGCTGGGGAACCGGCGGTGAAACGAATGCCCCCTTAGCGCGCGCAGTCGTCGGAGGGCTCAGCGTCTCGACTATCCTCACGCTCTTTCTCATCCCCACAGTCTATGTGATCTTAGAGGAGCGGTTTTCCCGCCACCCGGACAAGACGCCGGAAAATGTCGATTGGATACCGGCTGAGCCGGCCGGTCGATAGGAGAATACTGGAAGGTTGAGG
>JANOJM010000251.1:0-4859 GCA_031418735.1 Nitrospiraceae bacterium
TGTCGCCGGCGCCCACATTATAGATGTCGTGGCCCGCGCCGCCCATGAGGACGTTCGCGGCACTGTTGCCGATAAGGGTGTTATTCACGCTGTTGCCCGTTCCATCAATGGCGTCCGTCCCCGTGAGGGTGAGCATCTCGAAATTCGCCCCTAACGTGAAGCTCACCGCGCTCTGCACCAGGTCCGTTCCCTCGTTCGCCGCTTCCACCACTGTATCCCCCGCCCCCACCACATAGGTGTCATTGCCGGCGCCCCCGGTCAGCACATTCGCCGCGCTGTTGCCGGTGAGGGTGTTATTCAGCGCGTTACCGGTCCCGTCGATCGCCCCTGTCCCCGTCAGCGTCAGGTTCTCCAGATTGGCCCCCAACGTGAACGTCACATTGCTCTGCACGGTATCGATACCTTCATTGGCTGCTTCCACCACCGTATCGCCTACGCTCACCACATAGGTGTCGTCGCCCGCGAACCCGAACATATGGTCGACCGCATTCGTTCCTGTCAGATTGTCGGCATTCGCAGTTCCGTTGATGGTAAACCCCAAGCTGTCGATCAGTTCGTGATAAAAGAGAGGGAAGAGGCTACCGATAAAATGGTAGGACTGGATCGCATGCACGCCGTACACATCATTCGGATTGAAGCCCGACATCCGAACCATATCCCCATTGGTGCCTACCTGGATCTGCATGAACCCGCCGCTGAAGCCGAGAGTCAAGTCGTTCAGAGTGATGCCTGGGCCGAACACCAGTGCATTGCTCAAGGGTGAAAATACCGACCCTTCCCCAAGCACCGAGACGTCGGTGATCGTATCGACCCCATCGCCGATGTTAAAGTAGTAGTGGTCGTCGCCTAGTCCTCCCACTAACGAATCGTTTCCGGTTCCACCATACAAACGATCTTTTAACGCCCCTCCGTCCAACAGGTCATCGCCGCCCTGCCCAAACAAGGAATCGAGGCCGCCCTGACCAGAGAGGATGTTGTTCAATTCATTTCCGCCGATCTCGTTGTCCTGACCGTTGCCGGTGCCGCTCACAGCCGCTGAGCCAGATGCCAGATACAGAAGATTCATGTTTGCGCCGAGCGTGTAGTCGATTGAACTGACGACTGTATCGACTCCTTGGTCAGCTAGTTCGATCACCACATCGAGGATGTCGTCGACCACATATCTGTCGCTGCCGAGTCCGCCCGTCATTGTATCGGCGCCGGTCCCTCCATCAAGGCGATCGGCTCCCAACCCTCCAATCAACTGGTCGGCGCCAGCGAGACCAAATATGGTATCGTTGCCGTCCATACCACTGAGGATGTTGTTCGATGCATTTCCGCTGATCTCATTGTCCAGTTCATTGCCGGTGCCGCTCACAGCCACTCCGGCAGACGACAAATACAGCAGCTCCATGTTTGCGCCGAGCGTGTAGTCGATAAAACTAATGACTGTATCTTGCCCTTCTCCGGTAAGTTCGGTCACCGTATCGAGTACATCGTCGACCACATATCTGTCGTCGCCTAGTCCGCCCGTCATTGTATCGGCGCCGGTCCCCCCGTCGAGATAATCATTTCCCAAGCCTCCGAACATAGTGTCCAGGCCGCCTCCCCCTCTGAGCGTATCATTGCCTTCTAGTCCATCAATGGTGTCGTCATCCGCCCCACCGTTCAACTCATCGTCGCCAACAGTGCCAGTAATAATAGCCACTATTTCACCTCTCCTTTGTTCGGTCGTTGTTGTTGCCGAGCACCATGATGTCTAGCCTTGCCTGACCAGTTGCTCTTGCTGTTTGCCTTGATCGAAACCCTCAGCTTCTTCGTTCCAGGGTAGAGTACATGGTTGGTTCTACCGATTGAATACCTCAGAGGAGTAAATTGAGTACCCCAGAGGGGGGGATAGACGGTTGTCTGGATGGGCTCACGGCAGAGTGAGTCTTCCCGCGTGACATTGATGGGGAAGGAATACGAAATATTCCTGCCTTGAAATCGATGAGATTCTGAGGTCGGAGGCATTCCGCAAAAGTCTAAGGCCTTGCTGGATGAGCTATTTGAACATCTTTCTGAAAAGCGTGAGCTGTAAGTCGTGAGCGGTGCGCGCTCAGAGTGTTCACTTGAAGTGTGAGGCTGGCGGTGAACAGGTGAACCCTAAAGCATGAAGGTGGAATCTTCTGCAATTCTAAATCAGCAAAATAGTTTGGCCCCCTACCATAAGTGTCTTAAGATGACACCATGCCTGCTAATTTAGGGAGGATTCCCCTCCGTCACTCTGACCCAACAGCGACATCCGGTAGCACGGGGGCGGACGATACCGGCCTGACCTGTCTCCTGATTCTGGCCCGGTTCTATGATTTGCCGGCCGATGGCTCGCAGCTCCGTCATCAGTTCGCTCAGTCGGGGCAACTGCTCTCCGATGCCGATCTCCTGCGTGCAGCCAAACATCTCGGACTCAAGGCCGGTCTGCTCAAGACCGAATGGGGCAAGCTCCCTGGAACCCCTTTTCCTGCTATGGCCAAGAGAACGGACGGGCGCTATATCGTGTTGGCGAAGATCGATGGCGACAAGGTGTTGATCCAAGATCCAGTAGAAGCGCGACCGCTCGTGCTCTCTCGGGATCAGTTTGAGTCAGCATGGACAGGCGAACTCTTGCTCTTTGCCAAGCGCGCGAATCTACGCTTGCAAGATATGAAGTTCGATTTCACCTGGTTTATTCCCGCCCTCGTCAAATATCGAAAGTTCCTGGGCGAAGTACTTATCGCGTCCTTCTTTCTTCAACTCTTCGCTCTTCTCACGCCGCTCTTTATGCAAGTCGTCATCGACAAGGTTCTCGTTCATAAAGGCTTTACGACGCTGCATGTGCTCGCCATCGGCATGATCGCGCTGGCCCTGTTCGATGCGGTGCTGGGCGGGCTCCGCACCTATCTCTTCTCTCACACAAGCAATCGAATCGACGTCGGTTTGGGAGCTCAGTTATTTCGCCATGTTCTGGCGCTCCCATTGGCCTATTTCGAAGCCAGACGTGTTGGCGATACCGTTGCTCGTGTCCGTGAACTGGAACACATCCGGCAGTTCCTGACGAGCCATTCGGTCACGGTCGTGCTCGACGTGTTGTTCACCGTGGTGTTTCTCGTCGTCATGTGGTTCTACAGCCCGCTGCTCACCCTTGTGGTCATGGCTTCGTTGCCGCTCTATGCGATCCTCTCTGTTGTCATTACGCCCATGATCCGTGCCCGGTTGCATGAGAAATTCAATCGGGGGGCAGAGAACCAGTCCTTTCTCGTCGAAGCCATCAGCGGAATTCAAACCGTGAAGGCTCTGGCCGTCGAACCGCCGCTCCTGCGCAAGTGGGAAGAGCAGTTGGCCGGCTACGTGCGGGCGAGTTTCCGCGCCACCAGCGTAATGACCGTGGCCGGTCAGACCGGGACCTTTATTCAGAAGGTTACAACAGTGGCCATTTTGTGGGTAGGGGCCTATCGGGTCATCGAAGGGAGCCTGAGCATCGGCCAGTTGATCGCCTTCAACATGCTGGCGGCACAGGTGACGGGACCGCTGCTGCGGATGGTCAACCTCTGGCAGGAGTTTCAACAGGTCGGGGTGTCGGTGGAGCGGCTGGGCGATGTGCTCAATACGCAGCCGGAGCCTTCCTACAATCCGAACCGGACGACGCTTCCCCAAGTGGCGGGACAGGTCATATTCGACGACGTGACGTTTCGCTATCGCCCGGATGGTTCGGAAGTCTTGCGCAAGGTCTCATTCTCCGTGGCGCCAGGAAAGATTATCGGGATCGTTGGACGTTCCGGTTCCGGTAAGAGCACTATCGCGAAGTTGATTCAGCGGCTGTATGTCCCGGAACGGGGGCGCATTCTCGTGGACGGCGTGGATCTGGCGCAAGTCGATCCTGCCTGGTTGCGCCGGCAGGTGGGCGTCGTGCTGCAAGAAAACTTTCTCTTCAACCAATCCGTCCGCGACAACATTGCGCTGGCCGATCCTGGGCTGGCAATGGAGCAGGTTATGCTGGCGGCCAAGTTGGCCGGCGCGCATGAGTTCATTCTTGAATTGGCGGAAGGCTATGACACGCTGGTCGGGGAGCACGGCTGTTCGCTGTCAGGCGGCCAGCGGCAGAGGATCGCGATCGCGCGGGCCTTGGTGGCCAATCCGCGCATTCTCATTTTCGACGAAGCGACGAGTGCCTTGGACTACGAGTCGGAAGCCATCATTCAACAAAACATGGCGCTGATCAGCAGCGGTCGCACGGTCTTTGTCATTGCACACCGCCTGAGCACAGTGAGACCGGCTCACCGGATTTACGTGATTGAGAAAGGCGAGATGGTCGAAGAAGGGTCGCATGACGATCTGCTTCGTCTGAACGGAGTCTATGCGCGATTGTATAAGCACCAAGATGGCTATGTGCCAGCCGCATAGATCGTAGGAAGGCTCTACCACAATATGGCATTTGGCGCATTTTCACGGCACTGGACAGTCTGGAAGGCAGCTTGGCAGGCCGAGCGCGGCCAGGCACTCGGTTCTATCCCTGGCGGACGATCGACAGAGTTTCTTCCCGCTGTGCTGGAGATTCAACAGGCCCCGCCCTCGCCTATCGGCCGCGCCATCCTCTGGACGATCATGGCGGTCTTTGCGAGCGCGGTTCTGTGGGCAAATCTCGGCTGGATCGATATCGTGGCTACCGCACAGGGTAAGATTATTCCGAGCGGCTATTCGAAGGTGATTCAACCGTATGAAGCAGGTGTGATTGCCGCGATCCATGTGCAGAACGGGCAACTGGTGAAACGCGGCGATGTGTTGATCGAGCTGGACCCCACGCTGAACCGGGCCGATCACGATCGGGCATCCAATGAATATCGGGCGGCCAAGGTCGAAGCGGC